>JACPSE010000188.1 GCA_016193465.1 Deltaproteobacteria bacterium | reverse complement strand
CAGAAAATCGGATGATCTGGATTTCTTCTCGCGCAATCGGTTCAACCCTTCCGTCCTGCAGGCAAAGTTGGAGTCGCCCTTCAAGTTTCGCTACCCTTACCACCTTGTCAAGAGCCTGGTCTATTTCGCCGAAGCGGAGAAGGAGCCTGTGCCCAGACTTTTGCTTCCTCTCTCCTGGCGGGACGTGAAGCAGTTTTTCGAAACCGAGGTTGGAAAGTTGAATCTGAATCGGCTTTAAAATGGTTTCCGAATCGAGTAGACAGAAAAGACGGCGATTACCCCGATACCTTCACCAGTTCTTTTGGGATGTCGTCCCTACACGGATTGACCTAGGTGAGCACTCCGAATATATAATCGCGCGTCTGCTGGAACATGGCGACCTCGTCGCGATTCGATGGCTGCTTAGGACCTACACAAAGAAAGAGATTGCCGAAGTAGTCAGGCAGAGCCGGCAACTGTCGCGCAAGAGCGCTAACTTCTGGCGGCTTAAGTTGGCTATCCCGAAAGCCGAGGTGTACGCCCTGAACCGGCCATATCTGCTGTCTCCAGAGCCGTTCTATTAAAAAAGACAAAAACACAACCCTGGCACTCTTTCGAGGCATGTTGTCCCTTTTTCCCTCGCGAATTTACCGCGTGCGCCAAGAGCCAAGAGCCTGACCCTCTACCCGTCATTAAATGTTGGATCAAAAGCAAAGCCCCCGGTGCTATACTGGGGGCTTTGCTGCTAGTGCGGATTGGTCCTAGGGCAGGCGATTACTTGCAGACGTTGTTCGCTGCTTTCGACTTGTCGTTGAATGGTTTATCCAGACCTGGAGCCTTGTCACGACCGTTGCTGCCGCCCTGTTTACAGCTATTGAGGATGTCACGCTTGGATCCACCATCCCCGTCTCCATCCCCATCCCCGTCTCTATCCCCATCCCCGTTGGGAGTGGGGTCACAAACGTTTCCGATTCCATCGCCATCGGAATCTGTTTGATCAGCGTTGGCGTCGTTTGCACAGTTGTCTTGGGGGTCCACAATACCGTCTTCGTCAGTGTCCACGAGCGGGGGTGGGGCATCGATGGGGGCAAATTCGCCGGTGAACTCCCAGGTCACGATGTCGTGCACGGACATGGCGCCACCGGTCCCAGACGTGAAGCCGACATAAGCATCTGTCTGGCCTAGCACAGCGAGCAGATCGACGCTCTTGGACAGCAACGCGTCGGCAGGCCGGGAATCCGTTCTGGAGACCCGCACCTCTAACCACTGGTTGAATCCATCGTAGTCGACCCAGGCATACCAGAAGCCACCGGCGTCCATTTGCCCCAGCGAGTCCACATTTATCCGCGGGTCCGAGCAAAGGCTGCCGTTTAGGTTGATGCCCACATGGTTGTCGTCGTCATCACAGGCAGTCTCCGGATTTCCGCCGTTGCCGTTATTCCAGGTGTCAAATTCGATCCCCAGGCTATTGGCTATTCCCTGATAGCCGATACCCCCGCCTCCGCCGCCTGCGGTGTTGGAAACGGTTTGGACCACAAAGACCAAGCCGTCGGCGCCGCCAGATTGGCTTCCGTGAATCTCGAATCGGAAGGCGGTGCTAAACGATGCGTCGCTCGCTAGGGAGATCGGATTCTTGAGGAACGCGCTGCCTGCCTGACCGTAGTTGTTGGTCAACCGCAGGACGTTATTGTTGTTGGGATTCAGCGATGCAGTCGCCTCGTTGAGCTGGAAGTCACCAAGATTGGAGGCCGTGAAGTTGCTGTATGTCACGGTGGTAGCGGCGCTGGCTGTGCCGTGGCTCAACAACATGACGGCCAGCAGTACAAGCGGTACGGCCAGCCACCGGAAGGATTTGCGTAAAGAGATGCTCATCGTTCGTTCCTCCTATTTCTCATGAATGTGAAAACTTATCCCCATGCGATTTTATACCTTGACACCCTGTAGCGTGTAAAGTATGAAGAGGTCTCATTTTTAAGTCCCTTTTGGGACCTTAGGGGTCATATACCCATTAGGATACTTTTGGCGGGAGAGCATATACTTCTGCGTCAGGCGGTCCGGGAGCATCTCGACCGAAAGCGGGGCGACGCCGAGGTGGTGGTAAGTGAAGCTGGGGATGCGGTGGAAATCGTGGATCTGCTAACACGCCATTGTCCCGATGTTGTAATCCTGCATTACAAGATGCACGGCCTCGGCCGCTTGTCCAAATTCTGCAACGAGGTATGTCGTCGATGCACATCAACCCGAATCCTCGTTGTAACAGGCTACTCAGCGGATTTACGGACCCCGATACAAAGTACCAAATTCAGCCAGGGGAGCACAGCGGTTTCATAACGTCAACTTGAGGGGGCTTCCAGCCGAAAACCCTGTTTACAAAGCCGCTTGATTTAGATACTTTTCATTGATGTTGGAGGAGGAAACTTATCTGGTTCAGACTGAATTCGCTCAGATTCTGGTCGATCCCCTGGAATTAAGCCGCCGGTGGTCCCGGGAAGGGCACAAGGTCATCGGCTGCCTGGACAGCTACATCCCCGAGGAGTTCATTCATGCCGCGGGAATGATCT
>JACPSE010000181.1 GCA_016193465.1 Deltaproteobacteria bacterium | reverse complement strand
AGGGTCAGGTCTTGGATCTTGTATTTCGAAGCTTCATAGGAGATCGTAGAGAAGCGATTCATGGTCAGGCTTTCCTTTCCAGACTATCCTCGCAGGGTGACGCCGTCCGCTCCTTCGTCGGACAGCGCCGCTCAATCCGTGATTCACGCCACGGGCTCTGGTAAGAAAACGTGCTCGTGAGTCGTCCTTCGACTTTGCTCAGGACCATGAGCTTGTCGAATGGTGCTCGTGTTCGTTTCCCGCCTTAGCACAGATATCACATGCAGACTTCCGGATTTATACAAAAGGGCCGGCTTGTCATACTTGCCCAATTGCGCAAATACGCAACTATCCCCGGGAGGGCGATGCGGATAGGGACTTTCATGTTTTCGCAATTGCGAAAACATGAAAATGTCCCGCAGGGCTGCCAGAAGCATCCTTGACGGCATGCTACCGGCAGTGCCACGTAGGAATTTAAGGGGTCGGGAATCTTTTCCGGAACGAGAGAAGTATTTTACCATCGCCCTTTTTACCCGGTCGATTTCCGGAAGCTTTCTAGTCAGCCGGACTTCGATGTCCAGCCGGGCGGCCAGCGGCTCCAAGAGATCGCGCAACTCCTCTTTTCGTACCCATAGGGCGTTCGGGAGCAGATTGTTGTTTTCGATGCAATCGAGAATGCCGGGAGGAAATTTGGCCTCCCACTCGGACGGTTCGGCGAGCGCCGAACCCAAGATGAAACCGGATTGATGGTCGGCGGCTAGGATCGAATATGGAAAATATGGCCGCCCCTCTTCCTCCACCTGCGCCGGCATGTAAAAGGCGTCAACTTCCCAGATCCCGTGGCGCGTTACGGCGGCGTTCCCAATCCGCCGCAAGCGAACCTCATCCAACGGATAGGCGCGGACTTTGGTCTTGGCTATTGGCGCCGGCGTTAACCAGTGGCTTTCCCAGGCCCGTCCGCCGTCACGGTCGATAGGAACGCGGACCAGATAACGATTTTTGCCCGGACCGGAGAGCCAGTTGGGATCTTTATTGAGGCACAGAGCGACTTCCCGCGCCTGTTCCATGGATAGAGCAAGATATCGCGCCTCGCCTTCCGTAAGATACCACGGAAGATAGCCCGGCTGGAGACTGCGAAATTGAGGCCACGCGTTGCTTCCCCGAAACTTAAGGCCAAGCTCCCTGACGACTTTGAGGTCCGCCTGGTCAAGGTGGTTTCTATCCCCGAACCATGCCGTGAGGCAGTTTTGGCTGTAAGCGAAGTCCGGCGAATGGGCGTCAACCTTTCCCGATTGAACTTTGCGGTACTGTTCCAGACCGTCCGACCCAAGATATGCGGCTAAACCAAAAACCTCGCCCAACTGACCCAGGACGCAACACTAACCGACCTCTCCGGTCTCCGGATTCTGAACACCGAAGATGTCCGAATCCGACATCCACTCCCAACACGCGGTCTCCCTGAAGGCGATGGCCCCGTCATACAGGTTTTTCCATACGGGAAGGGAGCAAGACGGAGTATTCATCGCATCAGGCAAACAGGGCAGCGTCAGGTTCGAGTATCGATCTACGGCAAAAGCGGCTCCGCTTTGTCCTGTGCTTATCCTAATCGAGGCCAAGACGCCAGCAGTTTCCGTAGGCTTTATGCGAAAACTTCGCACCCTTCAACAGGAGACTCGACAACGACCTCGGACATGAGGTATTGCGCAAATTGCGTATATGAAGAACGGCGTTGAATAGGGTGGTGGCACGGTCAGGATCTTCTTCACCGGCCTGTTAAAACTTGAAATTCCAGTCGTCCTTGGAGTATCGCTCCCGCGCCAGTCTTTCGATTGTTTCATAGGGTATATTCTTGAATTCCTCTGTGGCCCCCCATGATTCTTTCAGGGCCTCCTTGACCCTGGAGGATGGGAGTTTTAGATTGGTCAGAAAATTGCCATGGGAGCGATTCCGCCGGTAAGGAGGCTGCCTCGAGGGGATAGGAAGAAACCTGTCAATCAAAGAGATATCGAAGTAGAGCAACAGCGTGCCGTGAAATAGCAAAAAGTTTCGCTTGCGGTATTGGGCATTGCCGGAAAACTTCAGCGTTCCGAGCGCAAGATCGCACCACCCTTGCATTTCGATGCCCGGACCTACGACGGGTTCCAGGGCATTCTTCAGCCGTTGCATCATAAAGGCGTTGGTTTTAGTGATATCTTTAAGGGGGTCCCGATCCCGGATTCTCAGGATCAATGCGTAATTCAGGCAGCCCGGCCCCTGCAAAACCGTTCCGCCGCCGCTGCATCGTCTGAGCACGGGGACACGAAGGGTTTGGCACGAACCAAGGTTGACTTCTGACTTTATCTTGCCGGAGTATCCCAGCACGGCAAAATGTTCCCTGGGTTCCCAAAATCTTAGAATCTCGTTCTCATAGCCATCCTCGCACCATTGGATCAGGGCCTCCTCGCAGGCGAGGTTGTGTTGTGGTGTCGGTAAGGTGAGATCCAGGACTTTCATTCAATAACGGCTGCCAAAACGGACGGCTTGAGGGCGCCGCAATGGAATTGATTCCACGGTTTGAATCTTGTAGATTAAGCCCTGGCAAAAATAAGCCATTGACCTCTAGAATACGTCCGGGAATACGTTTTGAAAAACAAAGAGTCGCAAGAATCGTCCCTTATCTTGGAGAGCCTGATCGCGACACTGCGAGAGTCGGGGCTCAAGATACCTCCAACGGTCAGCACCCCTTATGTTAACACCATCCCGGTAGAGAAAGAACCGCCTTATCCCGGCGACCGGGAAATCGAAAGGCGCGTCAAGAGCTACATCCGCTGGAACGCCATGGCGATGGTTGTGAAAGCCAACCGCATCCACCACGGCATCGGCGGCCATATCTCCACCTTCGCATCGTGCGCGACGCTCTATGAGGTTGCGTTTAATCACTTTTTCAGGGGCGGTGACGGAGATAGGTCAGCGGACATGGTTTACTTTCAGGGTCATGCCTCCCCGGGAAATTATGCCCGGGCCTATCTGGAATGGCGGATCGACGCCAAACGCCTGCACCATTTCCGTCAGGAGCTGGCGGAAGGCGCGGGGCTGCCTTCTTATCCGCACCCCTATCTAATGTCGGATTTCTGGCAGTTTCCTTCTGTCTCCATGGGATTGGCTCCCATTATGTCCATCTATCAGGCGCGTTTTTTGAGATACCTGAAGGCCCGCGGGCTTCTGACTGGAGAGGAACCCAGGGTGTGGTGTTTCGCGGGCGACGGCGAGATGGACGAGCCGGAGGCCACAGGCTCTTTGAGCCTGGCTGCACGGGAGAATTTGGACAACCTGACTTGGGTCGTCAACTGCAACCTGCAGCGGCTGGACGGGCCCGTGCGGGGAAACGGGAAGATCATTCAAGAGTTGGAGGCGCTTTTTCGCGGCGCTGGCTGGAATGTGATCAAGGTTATTTGGGGTTCGGACTGGGACCCGCTGCTTCAGAGCGATCGCAGGGAGCTCCTCATCAAACGGATGGAAGAGGCGGTTGATGGGGATTACCAGAAATATTCCGTGGAGCCGGGAAGCTACACGAGAAAGCACTTTTTTGGCAAATATCCGGAGCTCCTGGAATTGGTGAATCATCTCACGGACGATCAGATCCACAAGCTGCTGCGGGGAGGACACGATCCTAAGAAAGTCTATGCCGCCTACAAGGCCGCGGTAGAACACAGAGGTTCGCCTACGGTGATTCTGGCCAAGACGGTGAAAGGCTACGGCCTGGGGGAGGCAGGCGAAGGAAGGAACATCACCCACCAGCAAAAACAGCTCAACGAAAAGGAGTTGAGGGAGTTCCGTACCAGATTCGACGTCCCGCTCAAAGATGAGGAGGTCGTGGAGACCCCCTTCTATCGTCCTCCGCGCGACAGCATCGAGACCAAATACCTTCTGGAGCGGAGGAAGAGTCTCGGCGGATTTCTTCCCAAACGGCGCAAGGCCGAGCGGTTAAAGGTGCCGCTGGATGCTTTCGGGGAATTCCTGAAAGAGTCCGGTCATATGGAAGCTTCGACGACGATGTCCTTCGTCCGCATCCTGAGCAAACTCCTAAGGGATCCGGAGATCGGCAGGCGCATTGTTCCTATTATTCCCGACGAAGCCAGGACCTTTGGGATGGATGCGCTCTTCCGCCAGGTGGGCATCTATTCGCCCAAGGGCCAGTTGTACGAGCCGGTGGATCGGGAAACGCTTCTCTATTATCAGGAGGCCGAGGACGGACAGATTCTGGAAGAGGGTATCACTGAGGCAGGGTCCGTGTGTTCTTTTATCGCCGCCGGGACCACCTATGCCGACCTGGGATTCTACATGATCCCGTTTTACATCTTCTATTCTATGTTCGGCTTCCAGAGGGTCGGGGATCTGATGTGGGCGGCGGGCGATATCAAAGCTAAAGGGTTCTTGCTGGGCGCCACAGCGGGCCGGACCACGCTCCAAGGCGAGGGGCTGCAGCATCAGGACGGTCACAGCCACATCCTGGCCAGCACCATCCCGACGCTGCTCACCTATGATCCCGCATTTGCCTACGAAGTCGCCGTGATCATCCGTGATGGAATGCGCCGAATGTATCAAGAGGGAGAAGAAATTTTTTATTACCTCACCCTCTACAATGAAAATTACCCGATGCCGGCGATGCCTGAGGGGGTGGAGGAAGGGATCCTCAGGGGCCTGTACAAGTTCCGCAAAGGAAAAGAGAATCAGCAACACAAGGCCCATATCCTCGGCAGCGGCCCGCTCCTGAGGGAGGCCTTGAGGGCGCAGGAGGTCCTGGCCGAGAGGTATGCAGTTTCGGCCGATGTCTGGAGCGCCACGAGTTACAAACAACTGCGTGGCGAAGCGCTGCAGGCAAAAAGGTGGAACTTACTGCATCCGACCTCTGCGCCAAAAAAATCTTACTTAGAGACTGTCCTGGAAAAAGAGGAGGGGGTTTTCGTGGCGGTGTCCGACTACATGAAGATCGTACCAGATCAGATCGCCCCTTGGGTCCCGGGCGGGTTGATGCCGCTCGGCACCGACGGCTTCGGCAGAAGCGATGTCCGGCCCAGACTGCGGCGTTTCTTTGAAGTCGACGCCGAGATGACCGTCATCGCGACTCTCTATGCCCTTTCTCAGAGAGGCGCTGTTTCTCCGCAGGCGGTGGAAAAGGCGATTAGAGATTTGAACGTGGATCCGGAGAAAACTCATCCTTTTTACCGGTAGAACAGAGATCTTAAACAACAAATCTCATGGACGTTAGAGTACCTCGACTGGCGGAAGGCGTAGAGTCGGCCACGGTCGCCAATATTCTGGTCTCCGAGGGAGGCCGGATCGAGAAAGACCAGGTCATTTTGGAGCTGGAGACGGAAAAGGCCGTGGGTCCTATTCCATCGCCTGCCTCTGGCACAGTAACGAAGATTCACGTGAAGGAAGGCGACGAGGTAGCGGTCGGACAGGTGTTGATCTCGCTAGCCGAAGCGGGTGCCGTAGAAAAGGTGCCCAGGGAAAAGAGGGACGGCCAACGTAGGGGCGAGGTGAGTGTTGCAGCGCCACGGGAGGCGGTGTCCGTACAGGAGAGGCCGCAGCCGAAGGAGGAACCGGCAGGAGAATACCGCTACGAATCCCGGAGCGGCTTTCCGCCGCCAGCCTCCCCCTCCGTGACGAAAATAGCCCGGGAGCTGAACATCGACCTTACGAGAGTCAGAGGAAGCGAGCGGGGCGGGAGGATTACTCGTGAGGATTTGAGGGCGTACATCCAGCATCTGCAGCGGATTGCGGATGCCCCGAGGCCGGTATCAGAGAAGATCGAGAAACCGGCCCTGAAAGGGATCGATTTCTCCAGGTGGGGTCCCATCGAGAAGAAACGGATATCTTCCCTCCGGCGCACGGTGGGCCAGCGGATGTACGACTCCTGGTCGACGATTCCGCATATCACTCAGATGGATGAGGCCGATATCACGGACCTGTTGGCACTCAGAAAAAAATATGCCGCCGCGTTTGCAAAAAAAGGCGCCCATTTGACCTTGACGCCTTTTGCCTTAAAGGCGGCGGTAGCGGCTTTAAAAAAATATCCTATTTTTAACTCCAGCATGGACGAGGCTACAGGGGAGATCGTCTATAAGGACTATTTTCATCTCGGCGTCGCCGTGGACACCGAGGCGGGATTGATTGTCCCGGTCCTGAGAGACGTAGATAAAAAAAGGCTATGGGATCTTGCGGTCGAATTGAATGAGCTAGTCGAAAAGACCAGGCAGCGGAAAGTCTCTCTGGAAGAGCTCCAAGGGGGAACATTCACTATTTCGAATCAGGGCGGGATCGGTGGTAGCCACTTTACTCCCATTATCAACAAACCCGAGGTGGCGGTGTTGGGACTGGGGCGGGGTGTCCTGAAGCCGGTGGTGAAAAAAGCGAAGGTAGAAACGCGCATGATGCTTCCGCTTTGTCTCTCTTATGACCATCGGGTGATTGACGGAGCGGACGCGGTGCGCTTTATGATGGAGCTGGTTCAGGCGCTGGAGAATTTTCCGGAAAAAGAGTTGAAGGGGTAACCCGGGAATGGAAACGATCGCGACGGAGATTGTGGTTGTGGGGGCTGGTCCGGGCGGCTACGCCGCGGCCTTCTATGCCGCGGACAAAGGGAAAAAGGTAATCCTGGTAGACCGCGTGGAACGCCTCGGGGGGGTCTGTCTAAATCACGGCTGCATCCCCTCCAAGGCGCTGCTCCACGCCACGAAAGCGATCCGCGAGGTGGACGAGTCGAACGCCAGGGGGATCAGCTTTGGGGCGCCCAAGATCAACCTGGACGAGCTCCGGGCCTGGAAAGACTCTGTGCTGGAAAAGCTGGGGCAGGGTCTCAGCATGCTCAGTCAGAAAAGGGGCGTCGAGGTGCTGCGCGGAAAAGGTCATTTTGAAGAGTCCCAAACCCTGCGCGTGGAGACGCGCGAAGGACAGAAGTTTATCAACTATGAAAAGGCGATCATCGCCGTCGGCACCAGGCCAGCCATGCCTTCGGCCTTTGATCTGGGTAACCGGCGGGTGATGACGTCCACAGAGGCCTTGGAGATCGAAGAGGTTCCCAAGACCCTCTTGGTCGTGGGCGGTGGTTATATCGGAATGGAATTGGGTACGGTCTACGCAACACTGGGCAGCCAGGTGGTTCTCACCGAGGCGCTAAGCTCCATGTTGGTAGGAGTGGATTCCGACCTCGTTCGCCCGGTGATGAGGTATGCCGAAAAGGCGTTCAAAGCAGTGCGCTTGAACACGAAGGTGGTGAAGATGGCCACCAGCGGCAAACAGATCAAGGTGACACTGGCTGTTGACGGAGTGCAGAGAGAGGAAACCTACGACCGCGTGCTCGTTTCTGTCGGCCGCGTCCCCAATTGCAAGGATTTGGGACTGGAAAACACGAAGGTGACTCTGGACGAAAAAGGGTTTATCCAGGTGAATGGCCAAAGGCGGACTTCAGACCCTGCTGTCTATGCTATTGGCGACGTGGTTGGTGGCGCGCTGTTGGCTCATAAGGCCTCGAAAGAAGCAAGGATCGTCGTAGAGGCGATCAGCGGAGAATCCAGCACATTTGAGGGTGTCATCATCCCGGCAGTCGTCTTTACGGATCCAGAAGTAGCCTGGTGCGGCTTGACGGAGGCGGAAGCGAAAGAGAGAGGAATTCCGGTCCAGGTGGCGAGGTTTTCCTGGGCGGCATCAGGAAGGGCTCTCACTTTGGACCGCCCCGACGGGCTGACAAAGCTGATCATTGAGCCGGAGACGGAGCGTATCCTCGGAGTCGGCATCGTGGGATCTGGGGCCGGAGATCTCATCAGCGAAGGGGTATTGGCCGTTCAAATGGGAGCCACCGCTCGGGATCTTGCGGAATCGGTCCACCCCCATCCGACGCTCTCCGAAACGTTGATGGAGGCCGCGGAGGTCTTCTACGGCTACCCGACGCACACCTTGACGCCGAAGAGACGCTGACAGATGGCCAGGCTGCTTGTCAAAGATCTGGGCGAGATGGAATACCTCGAGGCCCTTGCCCTTCAGGAGAAGCTTTTGGAGGCCAAAAGAGAAGCCGGGCTGGCCGATCTTCTCCTGTTCGTTGAGCATCCGCATGTATTCACCATCGGCAGGGGCGGTGAGGAATCCAATGTCCTTTGCCCTGAAGAGGCGCCGGTTTACCGGACCAGCCGGGGTGGGGATGTCACCTACCACGGTCCCGGCCAGATGGTCGTCTATCCTCTGCTGGATCTCAGATCCAGACTGCGAAGAGATGTGCACCGTTACCTGCGCAATATCGAGATAGCAGCTATCCGGACAATCGAGAGCTTCGGTCTAAAAGCGGAGCGAAGACCTCCGTGGACGGGCGTCTGGATCGGCGAGAGGAAGATCGCCTCCATCGGCATCGCCGTGAGGAGAGGAATCACCTACCACGGCCTCGCCCTGAACGTAAATACGGACCTGTCCTATTTTAGCCGGATCGTTCCCTGCGGCCTGAGCTGGGCCGAAATGACATCTATGCAGAAGGAGCTGGGTCAAGAAGTGCCGCTGGAAGAGGTTAAAAAGAGCTTCCTCGATCATTTTGTCAGGAGATTTCGTTATGCGGAATTAAAGGAATTATGCCAAGAAGACATCCAGATTGGGTCAAAGTCCGGGCCCCCGGTAGTCCCAGCTACCTCCGCCTCAAACGGATTCTGAGAGACCATAGCCTTCACACCGTTTGCGAAGAGGCTCGCTGTCCAAACATCGGCGAGTGCTGGGGTCACAGTACCGCTACTTTCCTTATCCTCGGCGATATCTGCACACGCGGCTGCCGCTTCTGCGCCATCGGCAAGGGAAAGCCCGCGCTTTTGGACCCCGAGGAGCCGCGCAACGTTGGTATCGTGGTAAAAGACTTGGGACTGGACCACATCGTGGTCACCTCCGTGGACCGGGACGATCTTCCCGACGGCGGCTCGAATCACTTCGCAAAGACGGTCTTCTGGATCAAGGCCTTGAGCCCGGCTATCCGAGTCGAGGTCTTGATTCCGGATTTCAAGGGGGACCGAAACGCGCTTGAGACCGTGGTGCGCTCAGGCATCCACGTTCTCAACCACAACGTGGAGACGGTCCCCCGACTCTACAAAAAAGTCAGGCCCGGCTCGGTCTACCAGCGTTCGCTGGCAGTGCTCAAGGCCGCCAAGGAGATGCGGCCGGATGTTCTTACCAAGTCAGGCTTGATGCTCGGCGTAGGCGAGACTCTTGACGAGGTCATGACCACGCTCAGCGACCTGCGCGGCCACGACTGCGATATCGTTACCATCGGCCAGTATCTCCAGCCCTCGCTCGATCAGCTTCCTGTTGATCGCTACGTCACCCCGGAGGAATTCCGTGAGCTTAAAACCAAAGCCGAGAAGCTTGGCTTCCGCCACGTGGAATCCGGCCCGCTGGTGCGCAGCTCCTACCACGCCTGGAGCCACGCGAGTTAATCAACGGTCACTGCCCGCGCTACCCTGATAGAGCCCTTCCGATCCCTATCACTTCGAATTGAAGCGTCCTTCAGTTCAATGCGCCAACGAAGACTGTCTGTAGGGGTTGCTGGAAGTCATACGTGGAATAGCCGGTCGATGAGCGCTCTTCGCCTGCGCGTCTGCGGCGCGGGCTTATTTTTTTCCCAGCGCCTCCGGATTCACCAAGTTCATAGGCTTGCCCTCGGCGTAGGCAACGATCTGCTCGACGGCAGCGTCGTAGTAAGATTCATAACTATCACGCTCGACGTAACCCAGGTGAGGCGTGCAGATAGCGTTGTCCATTTTGAGCAGAGGGTGCGCCGCGCCGATGACCGGTTCGTCTTCGAAGACATCCACCGCCGCAAAGCCCGGACGCCCGGCTTTGAGCGCGTCCGCCAGCGCGCCCTCGGTGATGAGCCCGGCTCGGCTCGTGTTGACGATCAGCGCTGTCGGCTTCATCAGACCGAGGTCCTTACGGGTCACGATGCCGCGCGTCTCCTTGGTTAGCGGGAGATGCAGGCTCACTATGTCCGATTCGTGGAAAAAGGATTCGCGGCTTGCCGCCACCTCGTACCCGGCCTCTCTCGCGCGTGCCGTCGATCCTTCCCGGCCCCAACAGATCACGCGCGCCCCGAAAGCGCGCCCGACGCCGGCAACCATGCCGCCGATTCGGCCCAGGGCGTAAATGCCGAGCGTCTTGCCTTGCACGGCTGTGCCGATCGTCGATTGCCAGTGTCCCTCCTTCAATCGCTTCACCTCGTACGGGATGTGCCGCAGCGCGGCCAATATCAGCCCCCAGGTAAGCTCCGCCGTCGTATGCGGTCTGCCGGCCCCGCCGGCCGAGACCACAATCCCGTGCCGGGTGCAGGCATCGACGTCGATATGCGCGGTCGCGCGCCCCGTCTGGCTTATGAGCTTGAGCCTGGGCAGGCGCTCGATCACGGCGCTTGGAAAGCGGGAGCGCTGCTGGGTCAGCAACACCGCTTCGGCATCTTTCAGCCGATCGGCGAGCCGAACCGGATCTTTCTCGGTGTCATTGTAGACGATCACGTCGTGGCCTTTCAGCTTGGCGTAACACTTCAGGGTGCGGAACGCATCCTGATAGTCGTCGATCACTGCGATCTTCATCGTTCTTCTCCTTGTTAAAAGTAACGGGCGCCGTGAATGACCGATTCGAGCGAGAAACTACCGGCAATCGTCGCGTGATGTCAATGCTTGAGGCGGTGTCGCATTTGCCTAAGTTGCTTAAGTCCTGGATGGTGCCGCGCCTCGAAAGCTATGCAAAAAAGCAAATCTAACACGAAACCCCCGAAACATCATGCGGCCATGGATTAATTCTTTGGGCGGCCACCAGAGACATTGAGTGCTTCGCCGATCGTGTGAGAGGAATCACTCGATGCCAGAAAAAGAGCAGCCCGGGAGAAGATTGACTTCCTATCGGCTTAAAGCTGGTCGCCCCTGACCGACTCAGCTATCCTTCAAATCCTCCGGTGGGACAAAACCGTGGCGGAGAGTGTTCTCGCTGATGGTGCGGGGTTCGAGAAACTGAAGAAGATAGTCCGGCCCGCCGGCCTTGGAGCCGATGCCTGAGAGCTTGAGGCCGCCGAAGGGTTGGCGCTGAACCACGGCGCCCGTGATGCCGCGATTGATATAGAGGTTGCCGACGCGGAACTCCCGCCGTGCCCTTTCGATATTGGCAGGGGAGCGGGAGAAAAGGCCGCCGGTCAGGGCATAAGAGGAGCGGTTGGCGATCTCCAGGGCCTCATCGAAGTCACGCGCCTTGATGAGCGAGAGAACCGGGCCGAAGATCTCCTCTTGAGCCAGACGGTGGTGCGGCTGGATCTCAGCAAAGATCGCTGGCCCGATGTAAAAACCATCTTTCGGTGCCTCCATCTCCAACAGACACTTTCCCTCCCGTTTACCCAAATCGATATAGCCGGTGACCTTGGCGTGTGCCGCTGCGTCGATCAGCGGACCGATGAAGTTGCGCGGATCCTTGGGCGGGCCGATCTTCAGGCTCTTCACCGCCTCCACCAAGCGCTCCAATAGCCGATCGTGCATCTCCTCCACTATGACAATTCGGGAGGCGGCGGAGCATTTTTGTCCCTGGTAGCCGAAGGCAGAATCAATAATAGCAACCACTGCCTCGTCGAGGTCGGCGTCGCCATCTATGATGATGGCGTTCTTGCCTCCCATTTCACAAACCACCCGCTTGACGTGCTCTTGGGCAGGTTGATGGGTATAGGCCTCGCGCAGTATCTCGATGCCGACGTCACGCGAGCCGGTAAAAGCGATAAGATGAACGGCCGGATGGCGGACGAGGTGAGCGCCGAGATCTCCTCCCCCTTGAACGAGCTGGCAGGCCAGCGCAGGCAATCCGGCTTCGCGCAGCAGCTGCATGAGGTGCGCCGCCATAATAGGTGACTGCTCCGCCGGCTTCATGATCACGCAGTTGCCGGTAACCAAGGCCGCTGCGGTCATTCCCGTAAGGATAGCCAGAGGGAAATTCCACGGCGCGATGACGACCGCAACGCCTCTCGGCTCGTAGAGATAGAAATTGCTCTCGCCGGGAAGACGCTGCGTGGCTCGCGGCGCCGCCAGGCGCAGCATCTCGCGGCCATAGTATTCGAGGTAATCGATGGCCTCGGTCACATCCGCATCCGCCTCTCGCCAGCTTTTTCCCGCTTCAAAAAGCTCCCATGCGGCGAGCTCGAGACGTCGCCCCCGCATCAGAGAGGCTGCGCGGAAAAGAAAAGCCGCCCGCTCTTTAGCAGGGGTAGGGCGCCACGCAGGAAAAAATTTCCGGGCTGCTTCCAGCGCCTCATCGGCCTCCTCTTTGCCAGCCAGAAGGACGCGCCCCACGATCTGTCCCGGAGAAGCTGGATTGATAGAATCCACCCAGTTCGCGGTCTCTCTTTCCTCTCCTCCAATCCAGAGGGAATAGCTCTGGCCTAATTTTTCTTCCACTTCTCTCAGCGCCCGGGAAAAACCTTCTCGATTCTCCCGGCGGGAAAAATCCAGAGGAGGCTCATTGACGAAGTCTCCCGGGGCTTCGGGGTGGGTAGCCCCACGAGCCTCGAAGCGAGATTTCGCTGGCTCCTTTCCTGGAGAGGGAGCGACGATCAAGGTTTCGATATCTTTCTCCTCCGCATAGGTTTGGCGCAAGAAGGAGGTGTTGGAGGTGTTTTCCATCAGGCGGCGGATCAAGTAGGCCATGCCCGCGAGCAGTTCGCCCACGGGAAGATAAACCCGCACGCGCTGACCGTTCTGGATAATCGCCTGGCGGATGGGCTCGGCCATACCGTAAAGCATCTGGATCTCATAGCCGTTGTCAGGAATTCCCAGATGCCTGGCGGCGACGATGACGTGTGAGAGACTGCGGATATTGTGGCTGCCGAAGGCCGCGTCCACCGTGTCATAGCTTTCCAAAAGCAGACGGCTGAGCCGCTCGTAGTTGGCGTCGGTTTCCATTTTGTCCAAAAAGACTGGAACCGGCCAGTTTTTCTGTTTCGCCCAGGCGACTTCACTATCCCAGTAGGCCCCCTTAACCAAACGCACCCCGATCCTACGCTTGCGCTCTCTGGCCCAGCGGATGAGCGCCGCCAGATCCTCCTCGGCATCGCGGAGGTAAGTTTGAAGCGCAATAGAGGTTTGGGGTTCCTTTTGAAAATCGCTCTCTTCCAGGAGAGAGCGAAAAACAGCAAGCGTCAGATCCTTGTAGGCAAACTGTTCCATGTCCACGGTGATCGCCGCTTGCAGGCGCGAGGCCTCCCGCAGCAGAAGCCGGAGCCGCTCTCGGGCCGCCACCTCGGTGTCCGGATCCAAGGGATCAAAGCGGGCGTAAAGGGATGAGGTCTTGACGGAGAGATTAACCCTGGGGAGGGGGCCGCGGGCATCAGCATCAATCTGGGGGAGGTGTGTCCATCTGCTGGCTAAAGGCGCCAGTCGCTGTATGAGATGGAGGTAACGTCTCTGCACGGCGCTCGCCTCTTTGTCGCTCACTGTGGCCTCTCCCACCACGTCCAGAGTGAAGGCGGCAGGCTCCCGTCTCAGCTCTTCCAGAACCGACGCCAGGGCATCGCTATCTTCCTCGACGATGAACCGGCGCGCCAGGCGCGCGACGTTATGCCGCACAACCGGCGCCACCAGCCATCCTGCATGCAGGGCCTGAGCGAGAAAGACCAAACCGCCGAGGGCATGGTCCACGCGCGCGAAATATTCGCGCAGGTGACGACCGATCTCCGCCGCCGAATCCAGACTGGGGAGCACATCGACAAAGCGGAAAAGCGCCACACGCAGCGATTCGTCCTCAAGGGACCAATCGATCATCCGACCCATCCAGTCCTGGGGCTCAAAGAGCGTGGGCTTGTGCGCCGCGGCTTTGCGATAGAGCGTGCCGGCTAGCTCGCGGATGTCTCTTTCAAAGTCCTCTGGGGTTCCCATCTTGAATCGTTATCATAAGTCGCGAAGAACCTCGATCTTTAACGCTTACAGCCACACCATGATAACGCCCCGAACCGGCGGTCGCCCGCATCACCGCGGCTTGACGAACCGGTCGCCGCGGTTCTTGTTCACGTTTTCTTCAGCTGAAAAGAACCTTGGCCAGCTCGGAGCGGTACTTTTCGGTAAGTTCGTTTTCTGATCCCAGGATATCAAAGATCTGAAGCATCGCCTGGCGCGCTCCATCGTCGCGAAAGGTCCGATCTTTCTTAACAATGGCTAAAAATTCGGCGAGCGCCTCT
>JACPSE010000183.1 GCA_016193465.1 Deltaproteobacteria bacterium | reverse complement strand
GCACTTCCGAAGCATCGCGGATCGTCGCAAGTGCCGCGCGCGCGTCAGTGGGATTGTGCTCGAAGAATCCGGGCGAGCTGGCAATCACCGCCGCAGGCAGCGAGAATAGCCGCAGCCCGTCCCTCTCTTCGATGTCCTTCTCCTCGGGTACGGCGGCGCGAACATCGAACAACGAAGTTCCGTACGGCAGCGCCGTGGCCTTGTTGCCGCCCCTGGGAGAGCGCACCACAAGCTGGGGCGGTACGGCATGGTTCCCGGCATGCAGGGAGAGGGAGTGCTCCGGTGAAAGGCACCAGTCGCTGCCAAAGCGCTCGCGCAGATAAGCGGCCGAGAAGGCCCAGAAGGAGGCATACCAGGCTGTGCTTTCGCCGCCCGCGTAATCCGGGTGCGTCGCTATGTACCAGCCCTTCATGACCTCTTGCAGGAAGCCGTTCTTGAACAGGCGCTCCCGGTGCACCCGTTTGAGGTCGGCGGCCCGGATGGCGACGACACCCCGGTCCTGAAGCACCCTCAGGACTTCAAGGGATTCGGCCAGTTTCTCCTGCGGCGTTGCCATGAGCTGTATCCTGTCATTAGGTTATGGCGCTGCGCGCTCGCCAGGTTTTCGTGCTGCATCCTCATTAGGTTATTATGTTGTATCATTTTTAGGTTATCGTGTCGAGCGAAGAATGAAGCCATCGAATTTTCGGGTGGATCTCCAAGAAACCACGAGAGAGCCCGGTATCCGCGTTGCCGAATACTGTCTGGTGATCAGTCCGTGGCATCTGCTTTTATGGCCGTGTGAGATAGACAGCGCTCCGAGGTCATGCTATTGATTGCGTGAAAAGTACTGCCGACCCTTCAAATTTCCGCAGAAAAGGTTCGCGTCCCCTTTTTTCCCAAAAACTTTTCCGAAAACCAAAAATAGCAAATATCACGCCTGACCCCCCAAACCCCCCACAAAGCAAAGCCCGGCTGGGGAGAGCCAGTCCGGGCGATGATGCAGAATCAACGATGTGACCGGGGAGATCCAGCCGAAGTCAGTTTCGCGTAAAATAAGGCAAATTTATAGGGAAGGCAACACAAAAAAAGCAGCAGACAAAAAGGACCGGTCGTGGCGCGTGTTGGTCGACGGGCACGAACCAGAACGAAACAACCGGGCCTTTTTCAACGGTCTGTCAAAGGCCGAAATAATAACGGAGCCTTTGGCAAGACTTCGCGAAGTCGATTGTTGCGGTATAATGGACGAAAGTTACGGAGATTTAGACCTCATGCTCGATTAGCGCAGTCCCGCCAGCTCTTGTAGCACAAGCCAATTTCTCAGCCGCTCTTCCTGCCCCTGTAGCAGCGCCCCTGATGGATTCCCCTCGGCGTCGAACTGCCTGGCGAAGCGGCGCTCGGTGCGAGCGAAATCAACGAAGGTAAACGGCTTGCCGCTATTGGGCGGCGTCCACCAATCCTCTTTTTGCGCCGGATTGCCGACCAAGCTCAAACGCTCGCGGATTCTCTTGCCCTTTCTCGGATCGTAGACCAACAGGGGAAAGGCGCGCGATTCTACCGCCAGCCTGGCATGCTGCGCCGACATATTATCGGCCACCCCGTGTTCCGGCTGACAGGTGGCGTAGACGTTAATGAGCGCCGGACCCGGATAGTCGTTGGCCTCAATGATGGCTTTGTAAAAGTGGTTGATGTGAGCCGGCGTTGTCTGAGCAACATAGACATCGGGGTGCATCAGGCAGATCTGCGCCAACTCTTTCCTGTGCTCCTGTTTTCCTGGAACGGAGCCCCCGATGGCCGCCATCTTGGCATCCTGACCGAAGAAGGAAGCGGTCGAGGCCTGACCGCCGGTGTTCGAGTAGACCTGGGTGTCGAGCACCAGAACATTGATGTCCATCCCGCTGGCCAGCAGCCGGCTGAGGCTCTGGAAGCCAATGTCATATATGGCGCCGTCGCCACCGATAACCCAGAGCTTTTTATCGCCCCAGCTTTTTTGATTCCAGCGGGCGCGTATCCCCATGGCGACTGCCGGTGCGTTTTCAAACAGCGAGTTCGTCCACGGCACCAGGAAGGGATTGTAAGGATAAGTGGGTCCGTGGACGGTGTGGCAGCCGGTGGCTGCGACGACTGCGATCCTCTCGGGACCGTAGACAAAGCCGCTAGCTGCCAACATCATCCGAATCGCGGTCGCCTCGCCGCATCCCATGCAGGAGCCCGCCCCACCGACGTAAAGCAGCGCGGAGGCCTCCGCCAGCATGAAGTCGGCCAGCGCGCGCTCATTGATGTACTCTTTCGGCGTCGCTCCGATCCGGCGAAAGAAATTGAAGGCATGACGGTAGCGCGGCAGCGTCGCTTCGTCTTTCTTGACCATTTTGAGGGCGTGATAGCCCAGCTCATCGCACACCTGGACGCACTCCGCGCAGCCCTTGCACTTGGTCGGATCTATGAAGATGCCGAACAACGCGCCCTCATCTCCTTTTTTCTCGGACTGGTCGAAATACTTGCGGGTCCGGCTCCAGTGGGATCTCACCCAGGCCTGCTCTTCGGGGGCGCCGATCTCTGCCAAGGCCTTTTCCACCCGGGAGGCCGGGATCGCCTTACCCAGGATGGCCGTGTCCGGACACTCGGTGACGCAGCCCATACAGCCGACGCATTTGTCTGAGACGAATTCCGGAATCTCAGGGGCAATGTAACTGAAGTCGCGCAGAGCGGCCGTGCCGGGAGGGATGAGGCTACGGGCTATACCGACGTCGGCCGGGAGCGCGACCGAGCCAGTGCCTTGCTGGTAGGCGCCGATGACCCGCCGGTTGAAATCATCTACGTACGTGTCCAGATCGAGTTCCAGGAGGTAAGTATCCAGGAAGGTTGTCTCGTGAGTCTCTTTCGCCTCCCCCGGCTGTTTGACACCCATTTCGCTCGGCTTCCGAAAGGCATTCTTTGAGCTGGATTTTTCTTCACGCCTCTTCACTGTGAGATCTCCGCGCCATCTTTCACTCTGAAACGACGTGTTTTGCCAGATCCGTTACAGACAGGATTCCCAGCGGCCGCACGTGCTTTCCCTTCTTCTCAACGACCACCAGGCGGTGAATCTGCTTTTCGCGCAGCAGGTTTGCGGCCTCCATCACAGGTGTGTTCGGGCCAACGCTGATAACAGGCCGGCTCATCAAGTGCTCCGCCGTCATGCCCCGCCAATGCTTCATATACGGTTCCACAAAACGGGCATTGACCAAATCGGTCCGCGAGATCACGCCCGCCACGTCGCCTACCTCGTCGACAACCACGAGGGCACTGATGTCCTTGGAATCCATGGTATGCGACACCTGTTCCAGCGACGTGTCAGGACGGCAACTGATCACGCCACGATGCATCCAGGCGCGAACCGTCTTCTTGTTCATGAAACACCCATCTCGTTTGGATCGCTCACGCGCACCTACTTCATGCCGCCGCCTGGATCACTCCGGACGGGACCTCGAAGAGCTCCCTATGGCCGCGCCTCACCGCCTTGAGGTTATCCTGGATCACTTGCTCGCTGTGCTTGCCAAAAAACTTGCGCAGCGATTTTTCCACGGCGCCGTAGAGCTCTTCCTCCCCCATTCTGCGCTGAAGGATAAACGGCGCCGCCCGCAGGAATACGCCCAACAGCACGATGCCCTGCGTCCGCTGCGCCAGATCCGGACGGCTCGCTACCTCCTCCGCGATCTTCACGGCGTCGAGCGCAAAAACGCGAATGCGCTTGCGGCGAATCGTATCGCGGGCGGAGGCAGGGATCGCCGTCCACACCTCCGCCGGATCGGTGCTCTGGTGTTGCAGGAAGATCGCGCCGCCCGGGGCCAGACCCTCCAGTGGATTTCCCAGATTGAAAGCATTGACGTTGTTGAGCGGCACAAAATCGACATACTTCAGTTCCGAATGAACCCGGATCGCTTCCTTCGCCACCGTCAGGTAGTAGGTGGTCGGCAATCCTTTCTTCTCCGAGCCGTATAGAGGATAGGCCTGGACCTTAAGACCAAAAAGATCCCCGACAACGGTAGCAATGATTTTATTGGTGGTCACGGAGCCATAGCCGCCCACGGAATATCCCCGCATGGAGAAGGCGCCCGGCGGCCGAACATCGGGTTCGCGATCGGGGAACAGCGCCAGTTCGTGCTTAATCCCGAGCACAAAAAAGCGCCGCTCCTTTTGGCGCCTCATATGATCCACTACCGCCACGAAATCAGCGGGACGGACATCCCTGCTGCCAAGGCCGGCAGCGCCGGAATAGATGATGGGCGCGCGCTTCACGGCCGGATAGCCGGCGGCGCCCGCCAACGCGTCCGCGAAGCCAGCCTTGATCTCTGCGGTCAGGGGATTGGACTGAGCTGCCGGATCATCCAGACGCTCGACGACGGCAACGGCTTTGACCTGTTGGAGCGCCTGCACGATCTCAGGCCCCGGAAATGGGCGGTAGCAGGTCACGTGCAGCGATCCGACCTTGAGCCCTTCCTGATCACGCAGGTAATCAACGGTCGCGGAAGCAGTCTCCAGCATGCTGCCCATCCCCACAAGGGCGTACTCCGCGTCCTCTAATCGGTAAGAATCGACCAAGCCGTAGCGACGGCCTGTGAGATCGTGGAGGCGCCCCATCACCTGCTGCACGATAGCCGGCAGCCTGTCGTAGAAATAGCGCTGCGCGACTTTGCCTTTCATGTAACTGTCTTGGTTCTGCACCACGCCGCTCATGATCGGGTGCGCCGGATCCATCAGATCGCGCAAGCGATGCTCGCTATGGGGATCGCCCACGAATTCGCGCATCAGCTCGGGCTCCGGCAAGCACAGGCTTTCGATCGTGTGCGTCGTCAAGAAGCCGTCCTGAACGTTAAAGAAGGGTGTCTCCGCCTCTTCGGCAGCTCGCCGGGCGATCAGCGCCAGGTCCGCCGCCTCCTGCGCGTTGCGAGCAAAGAGCATCCCCCAACCGCAGTCGGCAACACCCATGACGTCATCATGGCCTGCGTGGATATTCAGCGCCTGCGATGTCAGGGCGCGCGCGCCGATGTGAAAAACAACCGGCAAGCGCTTGCCGGCTATCACGTACAACACCTCTTTCATCAGGATCAGTCCTTGTCCCGAGGTGAAATTAGCCACCCGGCCTCCTGCGAGCGCGAATCCCTCGCAAGCGCTGGCAGAACTGTGCTCTGATTCCGGTTCCAAAAATGCCAGCGGCTCTCCCCAGAGATTTTGCTGCCCGTTGGCCACCGCCATCTGGTAGCCTCCTCCCATATTGGTGGACGGCGTTATCGGGTAAGCACAGGCTCCTTGACTGATGTGGATTTCTACCCACACCACCGCCTCGGAGCCGTCTGCTGTACTGGAAATGCCGGGAAAAGCAACCATGACAGAGAGAAAGAGCAAGAGCTATGCCAGGGAATCTTTGCGGTTTTTATTGCAAGGGAGAGTTGCTTTTCTCAGTATTGGGAAGAATAGAAGAGATCAATAGCAAGAGTGAGAATCGGCATTAAGAACTTGCCGATTGCATGCTGGATTGTCTTCGCCGCATGCCATCAAGTATCTTAAACCCCTCGAACCAGAGGATGCTGAGTACGCCTGCGGCTAGGCAGATCGCCAGGTCAACGGCATGCAGCGTAGAAAAACGGAACATATCTCGCAATACGGGAAGGTACAACACCAAGCCAAGGAAGAGCAGCGCGCCTCCTACCACCCACCACAGCGCCCGGTTCGGCGCGTCTAGAGTTGCCAGGATCGTTCTTGACCATGAGCGGTTGGTGAGAATCAGCCCCAGGTTGGCGATGATGAGGGTGCCAAAGGTCAGGGCACGGGCATCTAGCTCACCTTGGTCCCGATAAAGCGCGACGATATAGACAACCGCGACAATGAACAATACCCCCAGCCCTTGCATCACGCTCAGCCCCACGGTGCGCCTGTCAAACAGAGGCTCTTTCGGATTGCGCGGCGGACGCCTCATCACATCCCTTTCTTCGGGCTCCGCCTCGAAGACAACGGAGCAGGCCGGGTCAATAATCAATTCGAGAAAGGCGATATGAACCGGAAAAAGCACCAGCGGCCATCGCAGCAACACGGGAAGCAGCGAGAGACCGGCGATTGGAACGTGGATGGCAAAGATATAAGCCAAAGCCTTCTTGAGATTATCGAAGATCCGTCTGCCCAGTTTTACCGCCTGCACGATGGATGAGAAATCGTCGTCCAGCAACACCAGCGCTGACGCCTCCCGAGCCACATCCGTGCCTCTCGCTCCCATTGCGATGCCGATGTGCGCCGCCTTCAATGCCGGCGCATCGTTCACGCCGTCGCCTGTCATGGCCACGATTTCGCCGTTGGCCTTCAGCGCATTGACCAGACGCAGTTTCTGTTCCGGCACCACCCGCGCGAAAATATTTACCGTCTGAATACGTCGTTGCAGCTCCGCATCGTCCATCCCGTCCAGCTCGGCCCCCGTGATATACTCGTCCACAGAGGCGAGGCCTATCTGTCGAGCGATGTTCTGCGCAGTGACCGGATAATCCCCGGTTATCATCACCACCCTTATCCTCGCGCTGTAACACTCCTCGACGGCGCCTGCGACGGTAGGCCGCACCGGATCGGCAAACCCCATAAGTCCCAAGAACTCGAAGTCGAAATCATGCTGGCCGCCGGGCAAACTGGGCTGTCTAAAAGTCGCCCTCGCCACGCCCAGTATCCGTAGACCTTCGTCCGCCATCGAATAAATAGGTCCGGCCAATGCCTGCATCTGCGCCCCATCTAAATGGCACAAGTCAGCAATGGCCTCCGGCGCGCCTTTGGCGGCGATCACGAACTCGCCGCCGCCGGGCGATTCCCAAACGTGTGCGAGGGAGAGCATGGTCTGAGATAAGGGGTATTCACGCACCAGATTCCAATCGTCGTGGAGATGTTCGGTGCCGCAAAGGTGACGACCCCCAAGCTGCCTTAGCGCTTTTTCCATCGGGTCGAAGGGCTCCCTTTGGCTTGCCAGAATAGCGAACTCCACAAGCTCATGGAAGCTTTCCGGGAGCGGCTCCTGCATATTCCCTGCGAGATCATAGAACTCGCCTTGGGCAAAAATCTTGCGCACCGACATCCTGTTAAAGGTCAGTGTCCCGGTCTTGTCCACGCATAGGACCGTGGTTGAACCCAGGGCTTCTACGGCCGGAACACGACGGGTGAGGACTTGTCTTTGCGAGATGCGCCATGCGCCCAGGGCCAGGAAGACGGTCAAGACCACGGGAAATTCCTCAGGCAACATCGCCATGGCCAGGGCAATGCCGGCCAGAAGGGCATCGAGCCAGTGACCTCTTGTGAGACCATATAAGACCACGACCAAGAGGGAGAGGGATAACCCCAAAAGGGCAAGATTACGCACCCACCTTCCGGTCTCTTTCTGCAACAAGGTCTCCTCTGTTTCCACCGTTTGCAGCGCCTTGCCGATCTTGCCGATTTCAGTTTTCATGCCGGTTGCATGCACCCGACCCATGCCGTGCCCCCGAACCACAAGGGTTCCGGAAAAAACAAAGGGTAAATCATCGCCGCCGGGACGGCATAAACCCATAGCCCCATCCCAGACGACCTTACGCACGGGCACCGATTCGCCGGTCAACAAAGACTCATCCACGGAGAGATTGACGCTCGACAAGAGCATGGCGTCGGCCGGGACACGATCGCCTTCTATCAGGATCACAATGTCGCCGCAGACCACATCACGGCCCGCGATGCGCCTTTCTCGACCCTCCCGAATCACCAGGGCGCGTGGACTGGACAAGTCCCGCAACGCTTCCAGCGCGCGCTCTGTTTTGCGTTCTTGATAAAAGGTAATGCCCATGACTACGAAAACAAACCCAAGCAGCATCAACGCTTCCTGCACATCTCCCAATACGAGATAAACGATTCCGCCGCCGACAAGGAGCAAGAACATGGGCTGGCGCGCAAGCTCCAAGGCGATGGCAAAAATGCTGCGTCGCTTTGTCGAGGGAAGTTCGTTATATCCCTCTTCCGTCAGCCTCTCAGCCGCTTCTTGCTCCGTAAGGCCGGAGACGTGAGAGATGTCTAACCATGGAACCATCGCGCAGTTGTCTCCGATCTTAATAAAGATAGGCTTTCAGAACGTACTGCTGGATCATCCGATGGGTATTGAAGAACGATCCGTTGAGGGCGATGGAGTGGAGCATCACGTCGATGAAACGGTCGCGATTTTGATAAAATAAAGGAATGATGACCTGCTCCAACTTGTCGTAAAGGGACGACGCATCTTTGGACCTGTCGCCAGCTTCTTCCGCTCCCCGTCCGTCTTCTCCGATGGACCAGCCGGTCACCCCCTCGATGCACCCCTCGATCCACCATCCATCCAAAATGCTCAGGCTGGGGACGCCGTTAAGCGCAGCCTTCATGCCGCTTGTCCCCGAAGCTTCCAGCGGCGGTTGGGGCGTGTTCAGCCACACGTCCACGCCCGAAGTTATCATCTTCCCAAGCTCCAGGTCGTAATTTTCCAGGTAAGCTATCTTGATATCTTTCTTAAGCGATTCTTTGACCTGAAAAATTCGCTGGATGAGTTCCTTGCCCCCCTGGTCTTGAGGATGGGCCTTCCCTGCATAGATCACCTGGAAGAGGCCGGCGCTCGAGGCAATTCTTTTCAATCTCTCGATATCCTGGAAGAGAAGATCCGCTCTTTTGTAAGTCGTAGCGCGCCTGGCGAAGCCCAGAGTCAAAACGTCCGCATCCATCCCAACATCGGCCTTACGCTTCACGCACTGAAGCAACCGATTCTTCGCCTGAGTGTGGGCCTCCCACACCTCCCCCCGCGGAATGCTCAAGGCGTAGCGCAGGCTGAAGTTGTCCTGCTTCCAGCCCGGGATATGGCGTTGATAGAGCCCCTGGAAAGGTTCCGCCACCCAGGTAGCCGCGTGGACTCCATTAGTAATGGCATCAATTAAATAACCGGCAAACATCCGCCTTGAAACTTCCCCGTGTTTTGTAGCGACTCCGTTGACGTAGTGACTCAGCTTAAAACCCAAGAATGTCATATCCAGCACGTTTCCGCATAAAATCAAATCTCTTACCTCAGATATTGCTTGGTGTTTACCCAGAACGCCCTCGGCTAAATCTTTCGGAAACTGATCGTGTCCCGCCGGAACAGGGGTGTGGGTCGTGAAAACGCACTTTTGCCTGACCGCTTCGACGTCATCATGGTTAATAGATGCTCTGGCAGCTTTTCTTGCCTCCTCATCCAAAAGCTCCAAGACGAGGAGGCTGGCATGTCCCTCGTTCATATGAAAGCGTTCGATGTCGTTATAACCAAGGGCGCGGAGCATTCTCACACCACCGATTCCGAGGATCACTTCCTGACAAAGCCGGTAATGCTGATCCCCGCCGTAAAGAAAGTGGGTAAGCGTCCTGTCCCATTCGGAGTTTGCCGGGAGATCGGCATCGAGAAAATAAACCGGCACCCGGAATCCTCCCTCGCCGCGAACTTCGTATCTCCAAGAGCGAAGGTGAACGGTCCGGCCCTCTAAAGTAACGGCCGCTCGCTCGGGCATCTCTTCCAGACGCTCCTCGACAGGCCATTTCATAGGCGCCTCTCTCTGCCATCCGCTCGGTTCGAGAGTCTGGCTGAAATAACCCATCCGATGAAGGAGAGTTACCGCGACCATCGGGACTTTGAGATCGGCAGCGGAGCGAATCGTGTCTCCCGCCATCACGCCCAGGCCGCCAGCGTAGGTCGGAATCTCCGTTTCAACCGCGATCTCCATTGAGAAATAGGCAATGATATTTTGGTAATGCACTGGCTCTTGTGCTTGGCTCCTTTCTCGTTTTCGATAGCCTGCGCTTCCTGCTATTCTTTCGTGTCAGAACTAATCCAAACGCACGTTTCATGCCAACTCTTCACCACCGGCTCCCACAACCCATTCCCAGGAATGCGAAAATGCTGTGGGCATAAATTGCGACGGTGCGAAACCTTACCCGCTGCCTATAAAATTTTCCCTGCGTTTACAAGAGCCATATCGAGGCATGTTTATTGCTCCTTTATCAAGCTCCCAGAGTTGAGGAGTAAAAACTTTTTTGAAATTTGAGCCTGGAAGGCTTTGGAGAAAAAAATGAAACGAAGAATCTTTTTTGGGGTAAGCGCCACATGCGCAGGGCTTCTCTACTTTCAACTGTCAAGCCGGGCTGAAAACGTCGATTCTGGACGAACTCTCTATCTCAAGTATTGCAGTTCGTGCCATGGAAAGGACGGCAGGGGTGAGGGTCCGGTCAGCCCTTCCCTCAAGGTTAAGGTTCCCGACTTAACGACGCTCAAGAAGAACAACAAAGGGGTCTTCCCCTTATCCAGGGTCATGTCCTCCGTTGATGGGAGCCAGTCCGTCCGAGCCCACGGAGAACCGTCGATGCCGATATGGGGAGAGGTTTTCAAAAAAGAGTTGAAAGAAGAAAAATATCGGGAGTTGACCACGCTGCATGAAACCAGGACAATCGCCGAGTACCTAGCTACCCTGCAGCGTTAACTGGCGCCCTGCGGAAACACCCATGGCAAGAGTTCGACCCCCTTTCTTTGCCTGGACGGTTTGACAGGTTATAGAGCAAGGAATAGGCTCTGAAGTCATGCTGAAGGAAGAAAGCGCGAAAGCGCGGACCCGGAAAGTTCCCGGCGCGACTACGTTTCTCACCAAAGAGGATCTTTATCTCTTCAATGAGGGAAGCCACTTTCGGCTATACGAGAAGCTGGGAGCCCACCTCTCGACCGCCGGCGGTACGGCAGGGACCTATTTTGCCGTGTGGGCACCCAGCGCTGAGCAGGTCTCTGTAATCGGCGATTTCAACGGTTGGGATAGAGGACGCCATCTTTTGCGTCCCAGGGGACAGTCCGGGATCTGGGAGGGCTTTGTCCCTAGCGTGGGCAAGGGTACCCACTATAAGTACCACATTGTCTCTCGGCATAATAGCTTTCGGGTAGACAAAACAGACCCGTTATCGTTTCACAATGAAGTCTCGCCGAAGACAGCCTCCGTCGTCTGGGACCTGGATTACAGATGGGAAGACGGGGAGTGGATGGCACGGCGCGGCAGCCGCAACGCCTTAGATGCCCCTATTTCCATCTACGAAGTCCACCTCGGCTCCTGGAGGCGCGTCCCGGAGGAAGGCAACCGCTCCCTGACATACCGCGAGATCGCGCCTCGGTTGGCACAATACGTCACCCAGACGGGATTTACCCATGTGGAGTTCTTGCCGGTGATGGAGCACCCTTTCTACGGCTCTTGGGGCTACCAGGTCACCGGCTACTTCGCCCCTACAAGCCGCTACGGAACGCCCCAGGACTTCATGTATCTTATTGATTGCCTGCATCAGCACGGCATCGGCGTCATCCTGGACTGGGTGCCTTCACACTTTCCGGCTGACGAGTACGGGCTTGGCTTCTTCGATGGAACCCATCTTTATGAGCATGCCGATCCTAATCAGGGTCTTCACCGCGAGTGGGAGAGCTTCATCTTCAACTACGGGCGGCATGAGGTCAGGAGCTTTTTGATCAGCAGCGCCCTCTTCTGGCTCGACAGGTACCACGCAGACGGCCTGCGCGTGGACGGCGTCGCATCGATGCTCTATTTGGACTATGCGCGCAAGGAAGGGGAATGGGTACCCAACAGGTACGGGGGACGGGAGAATCTCGAGGCTATTACGTTTCTCAGGCGCCTCAACGAGGAGGTCTACGCGAGCCATCCTGATCTTCAAACGATTGCTGAGGAATCCACGGCATGGCCTATGGTTTCGCGCCCCACCTACGTCGGAGGATTGGGTTTTGGATTAAAATGGGACATGGGCTGGATGCACGACATGTTGCAGTACATGGGTCTGGATTCCATCCACAGGCAGTACCATCACGACAAGCTGACGTTCCGTATGCTTTACGCCTTTCATGAGAACTTCGTCCTCTCCCTTTCTCACGACGAGGTCGTTTACGGCAAGCGGTCGTTGCTCGGCAAGATGCCCGGCGATGAGTGGCAGAAGTTTGCCAATCTGAGACTTCTGCTCGGTTACATGTATGGCCAGCCGGGGAAAAAGCTCCTGTTTATGGGAGGCGACTTCGGCCAATGGAGAGAATGGGTGCACGAGGAGAGCCTGGACTGGCACCTGCTCGAATACCCGGAGCACGAAGCCATCCGGCGTTGGGTCGAGGACCTGAATCGATGCTACCGCAACGAAGCAGCGCTCCATGAGCTGGATTGCCAGGCAACGGGATTCGAATGGATCGACTGCAGCGATGCCTCAGCAAGCGTCTTGAGCTTCATCCGCAAGGCCAGGTCCGGGGATGAAATCATCCTCGCGGTCTGCAACTTCACGCCGGTCCCCCGGCACGATTATAAGGTGGGCGTTCCTCGGGGCGGCTTTTGGCGGGAGCTTCTCAACAGCGATGCCAGGGAGTACGGAGGAGGCGGGCAGGGCAACATGGGCGGTGTTGAGGCAGACTCGAATCCCTTCCACGGCCGGCCCTATTCGCTCGACCTCACCCTGCCGCCCTTGGCAGTCTTATTTTTTAAGAGCAAGCTATAGCCGGCTTTTCACCGGCAGTGAAAAGATCCCCACATATGGAGCGGTACATCTGCATTCATGGCCATTTTTATCAGCCGCCCAGGGAGAACCCCTGGCTGCAGACCATCGAGCCGCAGGAGTCAGCGGCCCCGTATCACGACTGGAACGAGAGAATCACAGCCGAGTGTTACGCGCCCAACGCCGCCTCACCCATTCTGGACAGGGACCAGCGGGTCATCCAAACGGTAAACAATTACGCCAAGATCTGCTTTAACTTTGGCCCGACATTGCTCTCCTGGATGGAAACGCATAGAGCCGATGTATATCAGGCTATTCTTGAGGCAGACCGACTTAGCAGGGAGCGCTTCTCTGGACATGGATCGGCCCTTTCACAAGTTTACAATCACATGATCATGCCGCTCGCCAACAGACGAGACAAGCAGACGCAGGCAATCTGGGGAATCAAAGACTTCCAAAAACGGTTTGGACGCTTTCCAGAAGGCATGTGGCTCCCGGAAGCCGCTGTCGATCTTGAGACCCTGGAG
Source organism: Deltaproteobacteria bacterium (assembly GCA_016193465.1). GTDB lineage: Bacteria > Desulfobacterota > Binatia > UBA9968 > UBA9968 > UBA9968. The sequence continues at coordinate 22,933 of JACPSE010000183.1, read as the reverse complement.
ATCCTGGCCGCGCTCGGCATCAAGTTCACGATTCTTGCCCCGCATCAGGCGCAAAACGTCAAAGAAATCGGGCGCGGAGAATGGCACGATGTGAGCGGCGGGCAGATCGATCCCACTACGGCTTATCTCTGCTGCCTGCCATCCGGACGCTCGATCAACGTTTTTTTTTACAACGGCTTGATCTCCCTGGATGTGGCGTTTGGCGATCTTCTGAACAACGGTGAGCTGTTTGCGAAAAAATTGCTGAGCGCCTTTAGCGATCAAAACGACCGGCCGCAAATCGTCCACATTGCCACGGATGGCGAAACCTACGGCCATCACCGCCGCTATGGCGACATGGCGCTTGGCTATTGCCTCTATTCCCTTGAGTCCAACGAGTCGGCCAGACTCACCAATTACGGAGAGTATCTTGAAAAATATCCTCCGACGCAGGTAGTCGAGATCGTTGAGAGCTCCTCGTGGAGCTGTGCGCATGGCGTTGAACGATGGCGGGACAACTGCGGCTGTAACACTGGGATGCACCCCGGATGGACCCAGCCCTGGAGAAAACCGCTACGACAGGCGATGGACTGGCTAAGGGACCACATCGCCGGTATCTATGATGAGGCAGCCGCAATCTATCTCAGTGACCCATGGGAGGCGAGAAACAACTATATCGAGGTGATGCTCGATAGGTCACCGGGGCGCGTCGAGAAGTTTCTTAAGATGCATGCTCATAGGAAACTCACAAGCGAGGAGCGACAACGGCTTTTCAAGCTCCTCGAAATGGCGAAAAACGCCATGCTGATATACACCAGTTGCGGTTGGTTCTTCGACGACATCGCAGGGATTGAGGCTGTTCAGGTCATGCGCTACGCCGCGAGGGCCATGGAGCTTGCCGAAGAGGTAGGAGGGATACGGCTGGAGCCGGAATACGTCAGGATGTTGAAAGCCGCGCCGAGCAACCTGCACGTGAACGGGGCCAAGACTTACGAGTTATTTGTCAAGCCGTCGCCAAAAATTGCCCTTGCTTGAAAAGTCACGCCTCGGTTAGACTAAGTGTCTGTATCCCAATACACCGCCGAAATTGCAACGGTGGGAACTTTGGTCGCGCGGCTATTCGAGCGGATGCAGTCCGACGAGCAGGTTGCACGGAACGTAAAGAGGCTTGCTAGAATTGTTGAGTCGTAGAAGTCTGACCCCAATTGTCCCCCCAATTGTGCTCAAGGGGCCTGGCTTGAATACGTGAATGAGTGGAAAGTGAGGGCATACTAGGTTTTATCTATGCCCTTTAGGATTTTCCCGCAGGCACAAGAAAATGAAGCGAAGAGCAAGCGGCATCCTGCTCCATATCACCTCCCTGCCGTCACGCTACGGTATCGGCGATCTCGGGCCATGGGCCTACCGCTTCGCCGACCTGCTTGCCGAAAGCCGACAGCGCTATTGGCAGATTCTGCCGTTAAACCCAACCTCCATTGCCTGCGGGAACTCCCCTTATAGCAGCTCCTCCGCCTTCGCGGGAAATCCCCTGCTCATCAGTCCTGATCTGCTCCTGGAGGAAGCGCTGTTGCAGCAAGGTGATCTTGAGGAAGTTGCTTCTTTTCCGAGTGGACGCGTTGACTACAAGGTTGTCACCAAACATAAATTGCGGCTTCTCAATAGGGCCTACCAGCGCTATCAGAGCCGACTCGCCAACGACAATGCCTTTGCCCGCTTTTGCCACGACAACGCTCAGTGGCTTGATGACTACAGTCTGTTTCTGGCCTTGGGAAGTCACTTCCGGGGATTGGTTTGGAGCGACTGGCCCCAGGAGCTGAGAGACCGTGAAGAGCAGGCGCTACGCCAGTGGAAGATCCAATGCCGGGAAGAGATTAGGAAGGAACAGTTTTTCCAATACCTCTTTTTCAAACAGTGGACTCAGCTCAAGCAATACTGCAACGGGAAAAACATCCTGATGATTGGTGACCTGCCTATCTACGTCGACTACAACAGCGCCGATGTCTGGGCCAACGCGGAAACTTTCAAGCTCGATGATGAGAAACGGCCAACGGTTGTCTCCGGAGTCCCGCCGGACTATTTCAGCAGGACAGGCCAGCTCTGGGGCAACCCGGTTTACAGGTGGGATGTGCTCAAAGCGACGCAATACGCCTGGTGGATTAAGCGCATCCACCACAATCTGCAGTGTTTCGATAAGGTTCGATTGGACCACTTCAGAGGATTGGTCGGCTGCTGGGAGGTCCCGGCCGGCGAGAGCACGGCGATCCATGGGCGATGGGTGAAGGCCGCTTCCGATGACTTTTTTGCAAGCTTGGTGGAACAGTTCCCTCCTATCTCTATTCTGGCTGAGGATCTCGGTGTAATCACACCCGATGTGCGCGAGGTGATGCAGCGGTTCGGCTTGCCCGGTATGAAGGTCCTGTTGTTTGCGTTCGGAGAAGATCTGACCAACCACCCTTATGCCCCCCACAACTACAGCGAGAATTGTGTCGTATATACGGGCACCCACGACACCAACACGGCAAGAGGCTGGTTCAAATGCGAGGCTCGCCCTGAGGATCGCAGGCGGCTCTTCGCCTACATCGGCCGACAGGTGTCCGAAGAGCAGGCTCCTTGGGAGTTGATACGGCTGGCCCTTATGTCCGCGGCGGATACGGCCATCATCCCTATGCAGGACCTCCTGGGTTTTGGCGCGGAGGCGAGAATGAATCTCCCCGCAACAGCAAAAGGCAATTGGGAGTGGCGCTTCACCCCGGAACAGATCACGCCTGCGTTGATCGCAGAGCTTGCAAAGATCACCGAGCGGTACGGCAGGGCCTAAATTGACTCCCCTCGATGCCGGCGATATAGTCCGGGACGCAGGTTGGGAGGAAAGATTGTGGAAGTCCTCGGAATGGTTCTGGCCGGAGGCCGCGGGAAGCGGCTCCATCCGTTAACTAAGGACCGGGCGAAACCGGCAGTTCCTTTTGGCGGCAAGTATCGCATCATAGACTTTGTCTTATCCAATCTCGTAAATTCTGGGATTTACTGCATATACGTTCTCACCCAATTTAAGGCCCAATCCCTGATGGAGCATCTCCAAGAAGGATGGCAAATGAGCAGCGTCCTTCGTGATTACTTCGTTATCCCGGTGCCGGCCCAGATGCGCTCAGGCATCGACTGGTACCGGGGGACAGCCGATGCCGTCTATCAAAACCTTCACCTGATTCGGCGAGCCGATCCCAAGTCCGTCGCCATCTTCGGCGCCGATCACGTCTATAAAATGAATATCCGTCAGATGGTGGAGCACCACCGGCACAAGGAAGCCGAAGTAACCGTCGCGGCATTGCCTGTGAGGCTCCGTGAGGCCTCACAGTTCGGCGTAATGGAGGTGGACAACAAATGGCGCATCCTTGGGTTCGAGGAGAAGCCTGAAAAGCCCAAGTCCATTCCGGCGGAGCCGGACTGGGCCCTTGCCTCCATGGGGAATTATATTTTTGCTACGAAACTCCTCCTGGAAACGCTGGAGGATGACGCCGCAAACGCCCAAGGCACGCATGATTTCGGCATGGACATCCTCCCCCGATTGGTAAAGGAAGGTAGAAGGGTCCACGCTTACGATTTCAGGGAAAACCGTATTCCGACTCCGCTCAAAGGGGAGGAGCCCAGCTACTGGCGCGATATTGGGACCATCGAGGCCTACTACGAGGCGAATATGGAGCTGCGGGCAGTGGACCCATCCCTTAATCTCTACAACCAGAGTTGGCCGGTCCGCACCGTCAGCTACGGCGACCCGCCTGCCAAGTTCGCTTTCGATGAAGATGGGCGGCGAGGGATGGCGCTAAACTCCATTGTCGGAGAGGGGACCATCATCACGGGGAGCCTCATTCGGAACTCAGTTATCGGCCGCAACGTCCGCATTCACAGTTACTCGATTATCGAAGATGCAATCATCATGAGCCGGGTGGAGATTGGAAGAGATTGCCGGCTCAGGCGGGTCATCATCGATAAAAACGTCCATATCCCCCCGGGAACCGAGATCGGCTGCAACTCCGAGGCGGACCGGAAGAGCTATTTTACAACCGAGGGCGGCATCGTGGTCATCCCACGGAAAGAGCCGCGCTCGGCCGTGCCGTGATGGTATTTCGCTGATCGTTACTCGGTTAAAGGAGACCGGCTCCGCCGTGATCGAGATCGAGGAAGACCTGGTCTGCAGCCGCTAGCAGCTCATCGTCGGTCATTGTTTCCGTACCTTGCCGAGGCAAACGAAGGGCACGCGTGAACATGCACTTCATATCATCATGATAATTTGAAGTGTCAATCCGGGGAAATTTTACGGGGTCGGGATTCTTTGGCCCAACGAACTATCTTAGTGCGGACCGCCGCGCTCGATGAGCTTCTGATAAAGGGCCAAATATTCGTTAGCGGACTTTTCCCAGGAAAAGTCACAGGCCATAGCGCCGGCCATCAACCGACGCCAAGCCGGCTTGTTAACGTAGAGAGTTATCGCGCGCTTGACCGCTTCGAGCAGGGTCGGCCCGGAATAGCCGCTAAATTTGAAGCCGTTGCCGCTTGCCGATAAGGGGTTGTAATCTTCAATGGTGTCGTCCAGGCCTCCCGTGGCGCGAACGACAGGAATGGTTCCGTACTTGAGACTGTACATCTGGTTCAGACCGCAAGGCTCAAATTTAGAAGGCATAAGAAAAATATCGGCCCCAGCCTCGATCTTATGGGCGAGGGCGTTGTCAAAGCCGATCCTGACACCTACCTTTTCAGGATATCTGCCGGGCAGCCCGTCTAACAGCGCCTGGTATCTCTGATCGCCGGCCCCGAGGATAACCAGTTGTAGATCGAGATGCATGAGATCCTCTACCGCCTCATTAAGGATGTCCAGCCCCTTTTGATCCACCAGACGGGAGACCACGCCGACCAAAGGAATGGATGCCTTATCGGGAAGACCATAGATCTCCTGCAGATCCTTCTTGCAGAACTTTTTGCCGATCAGGTTCTTGGCCTGGTATTTTTTTTTGATATCAGGGTCCGTCTCGGGATTCCATTCCTGGTAATCGACGCCATTTAAAATTCCGTAGAGATCTTTCTCTCTATCGCGGATGACTCCGTCGAGGCCGCATCCCCACTCGGGAGTTCTGATCTCGCTGGCGTATTTCTTACTGACCGTGGTCATGGCATCGGCAAAGAGTATCCCGCCCTTGAGCAGATTGATATTGCCGTAAAACTCCAGATAGCGAGGGGTAAAGTATTGCATCTCCAGACCCAAGAGGTCCCAGACAGAGAAAGGGAAATTCCCCTGGTGGGCGAGATTGTGGACGGTGAACAGAGCTTTGGTTTCCTGAATTTCGCTGTACAACTGACCGTGGACTTTTCTGAGGACAGGAACGAGGGCCGTTTGCCAGTCATGACAATGGAGCACATCCCAAGGCGCCGTTCTCCGCGCCAGCTCCAGGGTAGCCTTACAAAAAAACACAAATCTCTCTGCATTATCCGCGTAGTCCCCTTGAGGGTTGCCGTAGAGACCATCGCGCAGAAAGTAGGAATCGGCCCGGATCAAAAAAGCCGGGAGCCTTTCCCCAACCCGGGTCCTCAGGATAACCCCTCGCACGCTGCGCCCTGCGATGGGAACCTCAACCTCGATCCCGGTTTCTTGCAATGGAGAGACGTTTTCCAGAACGGTACGATAGGCGGGCATTACCAGCGTCACTTCGCTCCCGAGATCAACCAAGGCGCGAGCAAGGGCGCCAACGGCGTCTGCCAGCCCGCCCGTCTTGGCCAAAGGAGCAATTTCCGGGGAAACCATGAGGACTTTCATCTTTAATTACAAAACCCTCACAGTCATGGGAAAAATGAACGGGATCCTTTTATTTACAGCGCAATCTCCCGCAGGGAGATCGTGGACTCCTCGGGAGTTACCGGGTTGATGTAAAAACCTGTGCCCCACTCAAAACCGGCCACTTGGGTGAGCTTGGGCATAACCTCGACATGCCAGTGATAATGGCCGTTGTCCGCTTCCTCGAAGGGCATGGAATGGATAATATAGTTCAAAGGCGGATCATTCAGCGATCTATTGATTCGGATGAGGGTCTCCCTCAGGGAGCGCGAGAGATCGCCATACTCCTGCTTTGAAGCGTGCTCGAAATAAGAGGAATGCTTTTTCGGTAAAATCCATGTCTCAAACGGAAAACGTGGAGCAAAGGGGCAGATTACGGCGAAATTCTCATTCTCACTCACGACTCTGACTCTCTCTTCCAATTCTTGTCGCACAATGTCGCAGTAGATGCAGCGTTCCTTGTATTTGTAGTATTCCTGGGCTCCCATGAGCTCGTCGGTGACATTACGCGGGACAATGGGCAGGGCAATGAGTTGGGAATGGGTGTGTTCCAAGGTAGCGCCGGCCTCAGAGCCCTGATTTTTGAAAATCAAGACATAGCGAAAGCGTTTGTCCTCTCTCAGGTCCAAGATCCGGTCCCTATAGGCCCACAGGACCTCTTCAAACTGTTTCTCGCTTAAGGCCCCCATATTCGTTTCATGACTTGGCGTCTCGATGATCACCTCATGAGCGCCGACGCCGTTCATCAGGTCATAGACCCCGTCGCCGCGCCGACCCAGATCCCCTTCGATCATCAGGGCAGGAAATTTATTGGGCACGACTCTGAGCGTCCACCCCGGGCCGCCGCGACTGGATCCTCCCGGCCGATAGGCCAGGATCTCCGGCGGGGTTATTTCTTCGTTTCCCTCACAGAACGGGCAGGGACCATTGCGTGATGGGTTCTTACGGTGTTCGTAGTGGCCAGGCCTCTTCGCCCTTTCAGTAGAGATGATAACCCATCGGCCTACCACGGGATCTTTTCTGAGCTGGGGCATGCTTAGTGTGCGTTGTCGACACCATTTTATTAGCACCTTTAGCGAGATTTGTCCATTTGAATTGCAGACGAATTCGCTATGTGGAATTCCTGTGATGATCCAGGACGCCGGGAAGACGATGGGCGCCGGTTCCCGGAAGCTGCGCCGGGAGACCGGATTTGCTGAGAGCCTTCCAAATGCGCTCCTCCGATCCCCAATCGCTCCAGAATACACCCGGGACCGGAACAACTAACAAGCGTGTGGCATGCCCTAAGGAAAGTGGCTCGAGCAGCCCGCGAGAAAAATTCACCGTCTCCATATGCCGATAGACCGCCTCCACCACACGCATCTCATTCACTGTTCCGATAGCCTCCAGGATTCGCTTAAAAAGACGATAGAGCAGCGGAGCGGTCGTACGAACCAACTCCAGCAGAGTTTCGACCCTGAAGACCATCACCATGGTGTTCCACAACCCTCCCTCTTGGAGCAGCTCCCGTGCCACCTGAAGCCGTGGTTTCTCAATGAAGCGATGGACCTCATGGATAGCCAACGGGGCCGGTGGCTGCACCCTGGCGCCGGGCAGGATGTACCCATATTCCAGCTCAGCGTACCTGGGTTCCATCCCCAGCAGCACCAAGCAGCGGGGATGGCGCTCGACCACGTGGTAGGCCAGATCTACGTGGGCCATGAAGAGCGCCTCTTCCACAATGAAGTGGTCCGAAGGGAAGACTGCCACTGCGGAGTCAGGATAGCGCTTGTAAAGGTGCATCAGGGGAAGAAGAATTCCCGGCCCGGTCTCCTTGTTCTCAGGCTGCACGATAACGGTGCTGCCAGCGCGGCCTGAAAGTTGCTCCTCGACTTCAGGGTGGCGCAGATGTTCCTGGCTTACGACTGTAAAGAGGCGCTCCGGCGAAATCACCCTCTCGGCTCGACAGAAGGTATGCTCGAGCATCGAGCGAGCGCCGATGAAATTGACATACTGTTTTGGGAGGGTATCGCCGCGCAACCGGCGGACAAAGGGCCTGAGGCGTTCGCCCTCCCCTGCGGCCAACACGATACCGCAGCGGAGTGATTTATGAGAGTCGTGTATCACGTCGCTTTTTCCTGCTGTCTCGAGAGAGGGCTGCAATGCCTATGCCAGAAAATTTTCCTTATTTTTAGCCCCGGCAGCATGATGGACCTTTTTCACCCTTGCGAAATTGGGGGGCCACAGATTGCAAAGGTGCAAAGTCAATCACGGCTTCGCCTTGCGTCTCGTGAAGATTCCTTTACTTTCCAGTTGGCACATTTTATGCGGGGTGTCACTGAAAGGGGATGGTCGCCGCACGCAGGAGCTTGGAGACACGGATGGATAAGATAAGAAGAATTCTCGCTCCGACAGACCTTTCCGAACCTTCGCAAGCGGGAGTCCGCTACGCCCTCATTTTAGCCAAGGCTTTGGGGGCGGAAGTAACCGCCTATCACGTCGTCAATCACGGGGAGTTTATGCCATACGGTGAAGCGTCGGCAAAAGGGGTGATTAGCCATCTCACGCTTCGGCAGGCCGATCGTCTCCGGAAAAGCCAGCAACTCGCTCTGGCGCGATTCTTGAATGAACATTTCTCGGATCTCGTCCCATGGGTTAAGGTTCGCGAAAAGGTTGAGCTGGGCTTGCCGGACAAAAACATTGTGGAATGGGCTACAAAAGAGGGGACAGATTTAATCGTGATCTCGATCCACGGAAGGGTTGATCTGTCTCATCCCTCCGCAGGGCATGTGGCAGACCAGATAGTCCGTAATGCCCCTTGCCCAGTCCTTTCCGTCCATTCCAAGCTCGGGGACAAGGCGTGCCAAAAGGCCGCGGCGGTCGCCTAACCGGAGGTCGATCCATGAAAAACGCTCTGCCTCTTCTATATCATCCAGCCACTTGCAGCATCGAGGTCGAATTCCTGGAGAATTTGCTTCAGAAAAACCTCCGGGAGGGGGAAGAGGGGCTCATGTTGGCGGTGCTGGAAGATGCGGTCGCCTGTTTTCAGAAGTATGTCCATGCCAGGGACAACAAGGGGAAAACCCTGTTCCGCGAGGCAGAAGAGTGGATCTTGAAAAAGGACAACGACTGGATTTTCTCTTTCGAGAATATCTGTGAGACCCTGGGGATCAATCCGTCCTGCCTCCGGCGCGGTTTAATCAAATGGAAGGAAAGAGAATTGAAGCTGAGCGCTGAGGCGCTCAGGGCAAATGCTGCCTGAAATCTATTTTCGTCTCCGGAGATCAGTTCAGTTTCAGTCTCGATGAAGTGGCTCTGACCCATCCACCATTCAATCCAACCCGGTGGCCGTGGCTCGGACGACTAGAACAGGATCACCAGAATGACGAACCACGCGTTCTGTCACGCTACCCAACACCCATCGTCCGATCCCGGACCTCCCGTGGGTGCACATCGCTACCAGGTTGTCAGGGGTGCGCCGGGCGATGTCAATGATCTCTCCAGCAGCATCACCGTCCAGCAACACATAGGAGACCCTGCGGAGCCCTTCAGCCTGCAACTGCTCCACCTTTTCTTCAAGATAACTCTTCGCTTCCTCTCGAGTCTGTTGGGCGATCTGGTCCATATTAGGCGCGTAGTCATCAGCGACATACGCGACCTGGGGTAGAGTGTAGGCCTGCAACAGGACCACCTCCATGTCCATCTTCCTGGATAGGACTGCTACGGGCGGCAACACCCTTTCCGCCAAGGGAGAGCCGTCCAAGGCTACGAGCACTTTCACCAGACGTGCCAGCCCACTAGCCCCGTTCCGGCCGGCCGGACGCACCAGGAGGAGATGGTTATTCGTTGCCCGTAGGACTTTTTCGGCCACGCTCCCCAAGAGCCAGCGCCGCAGCCCGGAACGCCCGTGCGTGGCCATCGCTACCAAGGCCCCTGCCTGGGCTAAAGCTTTGTCCACGATGACCTCAGCCGGCTTTCCTATCTCCACAGAACAGTCAACCGCCGACGGGTCCGGGAAAGAGCCTGCCACCGGTTCCAGATAATCGAGACTGCTGGCCTTCATACCGGCCTCGACAGCATCAACGTAGTGGCCGTGCGCGGGATCGGAGAAAGTCGAGACGGTCTCTGGTTCGATGACTTGCAACAGCTCGACGGGAATCTTTAGCTGCTTGGCAAAAAAACGGGCGTAGGGTAGAACCCCCTCTGATAGCTGGGACCCATCTAGCGGCACCAGGATCTTCTTGTACATTGTTTTGCCTGCTCCCTGGGGATAGTCCCCTGCACCCTAAGATCAGGATTCAAGGGATTTCACTCCACTCTCACCTTGACCTCTTTCTTCTTGGCCTCCTCGGTCTTAAGCAGATAGAATCTTTTCCTTTCTTCGTCTCTTCGTCATTTTTTAAAAGCATCTTCTATGCCAGCCCATACCCGGGAGATATTTCGAAGACTATTGTACTTTTTTGGGATCAGGAATCTCTTTCCGAACGCCAATTTGCATAGGTGCGAAGAATCGAAGCTCTAATCGCAAAGCTGCAAAATCCGCTCCCGTCTAGACAAAGAAATCGCAGTCCTTATGGGAACGCCATTGCGGGCATAAATCTTGCTCCCGCTGGATATTCGATTCCGGCCACGTCAAGAAGAAGGGAGTACTCAATATGAAAAGTGAAATATTTATTCGCCTGGCAACGACTACTGAAGAAAGAGATCGGGCTATGCTCGTGGATAGCCGACGGTTAGGCCTATGAGTACCAAGACTGCGCGCTGGATTTTTTATATTGGCACTCTGATTTCTTTGGCGCTCTTCCTCGTTCTCACCGTAGACACTCACAGGCAGATCCAGACCTTAACGCACGCGGACCGGCTGAGTGAACAGGTAGTGGCGGGCAAGCGTGTCTGGCAGAAGTACAACTGCAATGACTGCCATACCATCCTGGGCTTTGGTTCGTACTATGCCCCCGATATGACCAAGGTTTACTGGCGGCGCGGAAGCGAGGGAATTAAGGCGGTCATCCGCAGCCCGGAGACGTTTACAACCTGGCGGAAGATGCCTCGCCTGCCCTTGACAGACAAAGAGCTAGAAAATCTAGTGGCCTTCCTCCAGTGGACCAGCGAGATCGACAACCAGGGCTGGCCACCCCAGGATCAAAAACTTCGCGCTGGTGCCGGTCAGGCGGTGGCCCTGGGGGTGAGCCCGGGGGCGGCGCTTTACCAGGCGAAGGGTTGCTTCGCTTGTCACCGCCTTTATGAAGCGGGCGGAGGAGCGGGCCCTGATCTCACTCACGTCGGCTCCCGCCTAAGCTACGAGACAATCGAGCGGATTTTGACAGACCCCCGCTCAGGGAACCCTGAAGCGACCATGCCTACCCCACCCCTCTCACACGAGGAACGGTATCAGGTGGGACACTTCCTGGCCGGGCTGAAATAGGAAGAGACAGAGAAGGAGATGCCTTTATGCCATTAGCCTACCCCTCGCAGCGTGTAGCGTACCCCTACTTCGTTGTCGCACTCCTGCTGTTTGTCCTGCAAGTTATCGTAGGGATCTGGCTCGCCTTGAGCTATGCCCTAACGATACCACAGTGGCTGGTCGATCTCCTTCCTTTCAGCACCACACGGGCTGTCCACACAAATCTTCTGGTTTTGTGGCTGCTGCTGGGCTTCATGGGCAGCACCTACTTCATGGCGCCTGAGGAGACCGAGCGAGAGATCTACAGCCCGACGTTGGCCTATATCCAGCTTCTCCTTCTTGTCGGAACTGGCGTGACCGCTCTGGCAGGTTTCGTCTTCGGCTGGACGAAGGGGAAACCGCTCCTGGAGATTCCATTTCCCCTGGACTATTTGGTCGTAGTGGGTGCGCTGATCTTTCTCTTCAATGTTGGCATGACTATCCTTCGCGCCCGACAATGGACTGTTATCCAGGGATCGCTTTTCGGCGGCCTGGTCTTCCTCGCCGTCATGTACCTCTTCAATCTCCCCTTTTATGCCAACCTCAGCATCGATTGGTACTACTGGTGGTGGGTCATTCACCTCTGGGTGGAAGGGGCATGGGAGCTGGTGGCGGCAGCTCTGACTGCATGGATCCTTATCAAGATCACCAACGTTCCTCGAGCTACAGTGGAGAAATGGCTTTACGTTGAGCTCGGACTTTTCCTGTTCACAGGAATCGCCGGCACCGGACATCATTACTACTGGCTCGGCGCACCCAGCTACTGGCTTTGGGTGGGCGGGATATTCAGCGCCCTGGAGCCTGTCCCGATCCTCCTTATGCTGGCGGATGCTTGGCACTACCTCCGAAACCGCCGGAGCGAGATCAAGGGGCGTCTGGTCTTTACGTATGCTGTTGGCATGGCGATCTTGCATTTTGTCGGCGCCGGGGTGTGGGGCTTCGCCCATACCCTTCCTCAAATCAACTACTATACCCATGGTAGCCAAATCACCGTAGCTCACGGTCACCTTGCATTCTTCGGCGCATACGTCCTCCTGAACCTCACGTTTTTCTACTATGCGATGCCAAAGCTTAAGGGGCTAACTCTCTTTAACGAGCGGCGGGGAAATATCGCCTTCTGGTGGTTAAGTATAACTATGAGCGTAATGACTCTTGCCTTCAGCGTCGCTGGCGTTTTGCAGACCCACATCGAACGGATCATGGGTTTAGGCTATATGACCGCGCAGGCCCAGATGCGCCTTTCCTTTGCCATTCTGGCTGTTCTTGGAGTTGTCTTTCTGGGAGGAGTCCTCTTGACCGTGGTGGACCTAATGACCCTGCGCCCCGGGCCATCTGCGAAGGAAGCTGCGTGACCTCACCACAAACCTCCCTATCTTCTCATTTTACAAGCAGGCCTCCGGTGCCCTTGACCTCAGCCCAGTACAAGCGGTAGCCTTTTACCAAGCCGAGGCGAAGGCCCGGCTGGATCGCACATGGCCGGAAAACAAACATCCCAGAGGAGGCGCGCCCCCCTCCGTAAGACCGTGGACTCCGACCGCTGGAGGTTTAAGCTCTTTCTCGCCGTAACGCAGGCAATCCACGAAGCCCCAACCTATCAAGCCGCCATCGAGGTCGCGTTGCGCGAGGTGTGCGAGGCGACAGGGTGGGATTTTGGCGAGGCGTGGATTCCGTGTACCGACGGAACAGCTCTGGCATGCTGCCCCTCGTGGTACGGAAGAACAAAAAGCCTGGAAAAATTTAGAGCCTTGTGTGAAGGCCTGACATTCCCACCGGGCATCGGGTTGCCCGGACGCGTTTGGGCATCCAAGCGGCCCGAGTGGATTCAGGACATTTCTGTCTTGCCGGACAAGACCCATCCACGCGCCAAGATCGCTAAGGGCTTTGGTATCAAGGCAGCCTTGGGAGTCCCCATTATTGCCAACGATGAGGTGCTCGCCGTTTTGGGATTCTTTATGCTGCAATCCCGCCGGGAGGACAAACGGCTGGTTGAGGACGTTTCAGCAGTTGCGACCCAATTGGGTTGGGTGATTCAGCATAAGCAAGCAGAAGAAGAACTGCGGCAAAGTGAGGCGCGACTGCAAGCTATTTTGGACAACTCCACTGCCGTGATCTTCCTCAAGGATACCCGGGGATGCTACATGCTGGTGAACCGCGAGTACGAAAAACTGTTCCACATCACCCGGGAGCAAATCAAAGGCCAGACCGACTACGACATCTTCCCGAAGGAGATGGCGGACGCTTTCAGGAAAAATGACCTGCAAGTGGTTGAGGCCAAGGCCCCGTTAAAGTTCGAGGAGACGGTCCCGCAAGATGACGGGGTGCATATCTACATCGCCAACAAGTTTCCCATGTTCGACTCTGCCGGCGTTGCCTACGCGGTTTGCGGCATCGCCACCGACATCACCGAGCGCAAGCTGGCAGAGGAACGGGGTGCCAGCGAACGAAAAAGAGCGGAAACTTGGCTGCAAAGTCTGATCGATACTACCCAGGATGCGATTATCTCTATCGACCGGCAGGGACGGATCGTGCTTTTTAACCCTGCGGCTGAGCAAATGTTTGGTTATAAGAAAGCCGAAATCGATGGGAGAAAAATCAACCTGCTGATGACCGAGCCTCATGCAAGTGAGCACGACAGGTATATTGCCCGCTACGAGCAGACCCGCGAACGCCGCGCCATTGGCCGCATCCGTACAGTAGTGGCTAGACGCAAGAACGGCGAGGTGTTTCCCGCCGAGCTCTCACTGACAGAGGTCACAACCCTTGGGGAGGTACGCTACGCGGCCTTCCTCCGCGATATCTCCGAAAAAGTCAGACTCCAGGAGGAGTTGATCGAGACTGAGCGCTTAGCCGCTATTGGCACCACAGCGGCCAAGCTTGCGCACGAGATCGGCAATCCGCTCAATGGGATGTACATGACCGTCCAGCTTTTGGAGCGGCGCCTTGCCAGACGTATGGACGCGATAGACGACACCGTCAAATCTTCTATGCAAACTCTCAAAGACGAGATCACCCACCTCAACCAACTCCTCTACGAGTTTCGTTCTCTCTCCCGACGCGAAAAGTACAATTTCCGACCAACCGCACTCGCCGCTGTGGCCGCGGAAGTCCTAGACATGGAAAGGCCTCGGTATGCCGCGCTGGGGATCCATGTGGAAGAGGCCTTCCCTGCGGATTTGCCCCTGGTCATAGCAGATAGTGAGAAGCTGAAACAGGCCCTGCTAAATCTATGCAAGAATGCCGTGGAGGCAATGCCCCAGGGGGGAACGCTAGTTCTCAGGGCACGCAATTCCAAGGAGCAAGTAGTTCTGGAGGTGGTAGATACCGGGCTCGGCATTCCGGATGGGGTCGATATCTTTGAGCCTTTTGCCACCACCAAGCCCTGGGGTACCGGGCTCGGACTAGTTATAGTCCGGCAAATCGTCGCAGCCCACGAAGGCACGATTACCTATGCCAGCGAGCGCGGCAAGGGAACCGTGTTTTCTCTGAGCCTGCCCTTAGGTACCTTTCCTCCGACAACTCCTTGAGGGGACCTTCGGGCTCGTCAGCGCACGTCGTCCTTTATAAAACCCTTCCTGGCACGGTGGCATAGGATTTGCGAACTTAAAAACATCGGTGGTAAAGGCCTTTGAAATTCAAAGGGTTTCTTCGCCACTGCTGCGTTTCTGAAAAAAAAGGCGGCTTTTTTCGCAATTATGAGAAATACAGAAAGGGGCTATTGGCATGACCGGAACCGTCCTCGTGGTTGAGGATCAAGAAACTGCTCGACAGAGTCTTTGCGAGCTTTTGCGTGAAGAAGGCCACCAGGTTTACGAGGCTGCCGATGGCAGAGCAGCGATAAAGCAGGCGGATGAGCTTGATCTGGACCTTGTTTTGACAGACCTAGTACTGCCTGGAGCTGACGGGCTGGCGGTGCTGAAGCACGTTCGGGAAGTTTCTCCACAGACCCTCGTGGTCCTCATGACTGCCCATGCCTCGGTCGAGACGGCGATAGAAGCCATGCGTCTAGGCGCTCAGGACTACATTCTAAAACCGCTCATCTTTGAGGAAGTGCTGCGCAAGATACATCATCTCATGAACCACAGGAACCTCGCCTGGGAGATCCAAGTGCTCAGGCGGGAAATTAACAGGCATTTCGCCTCAGATCAGCCGGTTGGGCGAAGCCAGGTAATGCAGGAAATCTTAATGCTGATAGAAAAGGTGGCGCCCACTCCCTCCACGGTGCTTATCACCGGCGAGAGCGGAGCGGGAAAAGAAGTGGTGGCCCGAACCATCCATATGCAAAGCCCCCGCAAAGACAACGTGTTCCTCCCGGTAAACTGCAGCGCAATCCCAGAAACCCTGCTTGAAAGCCAACTCTTTGGCTACGTCAAAGGTGCTTTCACCGGCGCCGTTGGCTCTCAGGAGGGACTGTTTCAACGGGCCCGCGGAGGCACGATCTTTCTCGATGAGATCGGGGAGATGCCCTTGAGCCTGCAGCCAAAACTCCTGCGGGTCATTGAAGAAAAGAAAGTGTTGCCGGTAGGCTCCAACAATCCCGTGCACGTGGATGTTCGCATTCTGGCTTCCACCAATCGCGAGCTCAAAGAGGAAGTTGAGGCTGGCCGCTTCCGCGGAGACCTGTATTACCGGCTGAACGTCATAGGCATTCACATTCCCCCGCTGCGCGAGCGACGCGAGGATATCCCTCTATTGGTGGAGCACCTGATTCATCGCCACAACCTGGAGATGAAGAAAAACTACAAGGGGGTGGACAATGCAACCATGAGGACCCTCATGTCGCTTCTTTGGAAGGGAAACGTCCGCGAGCTCGATAACGTCCTGGAGCGGGCCATGATTCTGGGCAACGGCGAGTGGATCACGTCTGCCGATTTGCCTGGCGAGGAGGCCCCCGAAAAGGAAGTTTCCCTGAATGGCAACCTCGAAGAGGCGCTCAGGGGATGTGAGAAAAACCACCTTGAAAGGATTCTCGAAAAAACAGGCGGCGATAAGAAGCGCGCCGCGGAAATCCTCGGCTTTAGCCTCTCCACGCTCTACCGCAAGATGGAGAAGTTGGGCCTCGATTTTGATTGAAGAACATTCGTTGTCAACGTTCTCAATCAAAACAAAGGGAGAATAAGATGCTGGTCGGCAAGCGCATGAGCAGGGAGCCGGTAACGATTGCTCCAGAGGACCATTTGGCCGCGGCTAGGGAAAAGATGCGAACGGGCAGTTTTCGCCGACTGCCAGTAGTCAAGGAGGGAGAACTGGTCGGCATCATCACTGATCGGGATCTGCGCCAGCATACGGGATTTCTCGATCGCACCAAGGTTGATGTCGCGATGGCAGAGAATCTGATAACCGTAAACCCTCAATCCACTCTTGAGGAAGCTGCGCAGTTGCTGCTCAAACACAAGATTGGCGCTCTCCCTGTGGTCGAAAATAAGAAATTGGTTGGCATCATCACGACCAGCGACATCCTCCAGGCCTTTCTCGACGTCATGGGCGCTTCAGAAGAGGATACCAGCCGCATTGACCTCCTACTGGAGGGAGAAGGACACGACCTCTCCAGCGCTTCTACAACGGTCTCTGAGCAAGACGGTGAGGTCCTGGGCGTGGGAACGTACCGAGAGAAGTGGGGCGAGAGTTCAGTTTGCTACCTGCGCTTGAAGGCTGCTGATCCCAGCCGCATCGCTGATGCGCTCGCGGAGAAGGGCTTTACTGTCTTGGGAGCGCACCCGTAGAGAAAACCAAGGTGAACAAGTCCTGGCTCTCCCAGATCTGAGAAAATCTTGGAGCGGCCCTCGCAACCCTAGGAATCCAAGGCCATTAGGAGCCTTCCCTTGACTGTTAGAATGCACGCCCTCCTTTGGCCTCTTTTTTGCTGGGGCAATTATAAAAGAAGAATTGTGGATATTGAAACCCTAAAGCTATTCTGCGACGTCATACAGCTTAAAGGCTTTACCCAGGCGGCAGCGGCGAACTCTATTACCCAGTCAGCGGTAAGCCAGCGCCTTAAAGTTTTAGAAAAGAGATTCGGGATGCCCCTCATTGAGCGGCATGGCACGCAGCTCTTCCTAACCAAAGCCGGGGAGGCAGTCTATAAAGGCGCCAGGCGCATTCTCGCCGAGCTGCGCGAGCTTGAGGAACACTTGCGAGGGTTAAATGGCAAGATCACTGGGTCAGTCAGGCTGGCGGCCATTTACAGCGTAGGGCTGTATGAGCTGGCTCCCCACGTCAAAAAGTTTCTCAAAAGCTATCCTGAAATAGAGGTCCAGATCGAATACAGCAGGTCGAATAAAATCTACCAGGATGTCGCCAACGGTTCTGTTGACCTCGGGATCGTCGCCTATCCCGCCAACAAACCCCAGCTTCGGTGGATTCCATTCCGTGAGGATGAACTGGTCCTGATCTGCTCCCCCGATCACCCTTTCGCTCAGTACCAGTCGATAGCGTTAAAAAAACTGGCTGCTCAGCCTTTCGTCAAGTTTCAAGGAGATATTCCGACGCGCAGGGCACTGGATGAGATCCTCAAAAAAAATGGGGTTGCCGTTGTGACCAAAACGGAATTCGACAACATCGAGCTGATCAAGCGCGCTGTGGAGATAGGAATCGGCATTGCTATCGTTCCATCGATGACGATAAAGTCTGAGATCCAGGCGGGCCAGCTCAAGGCACTTCCGCTCGAGGAGGGCCCCTTTACGCGCCCGATTGCCATCCTCCATCGGCGCGGCAGGGTGCTACCTCCGGCGGTGAAAACATTCATTGCCGTTCTTACCGAAGATGATGATTAGCCGGTCTTTGGGTGGGAGAAGGATTTTTCTAAGCGGGCAGGCTTTTCGCGGCTCTTTAGATCTACGAGAGAAGCAAAGGAGGCGCAGATGAATACTCCATTAATCACGATTGCAGCGGTCGTTGCGCTTGCGTGTCTCTATGTCCTCTTCCCGGTTGTCGTTCACACCTTCCGGCGCTATAGCCACAAGATGGTCTTCCGGTGCCCGGAAACCAACGGATCAGCCGAGGTCGATATCGACGCTCAAGCCGCTGCCTTTTCCTCGGCCTTCGGCAGACCCTTACTGCGAGTCAAAAACTGCTCGCTGTGGGCGAGAGAGCGGGGATGCGGACAGGGTTGCGTCAAGGAGTGAGAACCGGCCAAGCGAGAAAGGTTTCAACCGAAGGCGAGAGCCAGGTCGGTTTGCAAATAGAGTTTTTCACCCTTGCCAAATTCCCGGCAGTGCTTCATGCACGAGCCGCTCCATGGTCTCAAGCGCGAGCGCAAGGGAAACTGGCTGTGGGAGGTTGAGGTCGAAGCAGATGTGCCGAACGCCAGCCTCCTGGTATTGACGGAGCCTCCCCTTCGTTTCTTGAACAGCGCTCTTTTGTTTTAGGTCCGGTAGGGCATTCCAGCGCAGAGTGAGCGCCACCGCCTCAGGGTCACGGCCTGCTTTGCGCGCCAGTTCCCGGAGGTATTTCATCTCCTCGGCCAAAGCCGAAGGGCTCAAACGGCTGGTCGGATGCCAACTGTCTCCAAACTCCGCAGCCCGCCGGACCGCCCGCCGGCTGTTTCCCCCAATCCAAATGGGCGGACCTGGCATCTGAAGTGGCTTGGGTAAAAAGTATGCCTCCGGAACCCGATAGTATTTCCCCTCAAAACCCGCTTTCTCAGTGGTCCAAAGGGCACGCAGGACCTTAATAAATTCATCCGTCCGCTCATCCCTTTCCATCCAGGGCTGGTTGACGGAAATAAACTCATCCTGGCTCCAGCCGCTACCCAGCCCAAGAATAAGGCGGCCTCCCGAAAGCACATCCAAAGTTGCTGCCATCTTGGCTACAACCACCGGGCTGCGGTAGGCTGCCACCAACACGCTGGTCCCCAGGCGCACCCGTTCAGTGTGAGCCGCCGCAAAGGCAAGAACCGTTAAAGGGTCATAGCTATTCTGCATGACCGCAGGGAGTTTACCCTGGGGGTTTCCAGGATATCTGGCAATTGCCTGCAAAGGCCACAGGAGGCGATCCAGAACCCAGACTGAGTCGAACGACAACGCCTCAGCCTTCTTTGCTACCTTTATGATAGCCTCAGGACTAGCCGCCGGCCCGAAGTGAGGTAGAGCTATACCGAATTGCACGATTGACAGTGTCCCTGCATGAACTGATGGTCTGCCGGCGTGGGATTGGCTACCTTTTTGCCGCAGCCACGAGATCCCGATAAAAGACGCTCTTTTCCAGACGCTCCACCGCACTATTGTCCACCACATCTTCGGCCTTGACTTCTTTTACCCGGGGATTGGTGATAGAGAGGAGGCGCTGCATGTTTTCAATGCCTTTCAAATTAGGTTTGATATCAAAACTGTAGAGCCACTGCAAAACCCCATGCCCATTTTCCGCCCCTCCAGTGCCTTTGAGTCTCAGATTCTTGGCCAGAGACTTAAGCACCGTCGCTCGGTTGGCCGGGCTCTGAATGAAGGCAACCGATTCGATTACCCCTCTGAGAACCGAATCGACCACTTGAGGATTCTGCCTGAGATAAGAGCGCCCAGTGGCGAGCGACAGGCCCTGATAAGGGATTGGGGATTGGCCGATATCCAATAGAACGCGAAAGCCCTTCTCCTTCAGTATCGTACTGAAGGTATAACCCAGATAAGCGCCGTCGATCGAGCCGGTCGCCAAGGCCTGAGTTAGGACGGACTGGTCCCCAACGATCATTATGAGGATTTTGTCTCTCGTCGGTTCCAGCTTGAAGTATTCGAGGGCCAGCATAGTCAAGGACCAAACCCCGCCGCCGATGCTCTGAACGCCAACTCTTTTCCCTTTGAGATCTTCGCTTCTACGGATCGATGACGCTACGACAAAATCGCCGTCGCCCCGATTGACGACACCGCCAAAGAAAGCGATGTCCATCCCTCCCGCGGCAGCGCTTAATACCGCTCCTGGGATCGTGTAAGCCATCTGGATATCGCCGGAGGCCAGCGCCGCCATCGTTTGAGGGCCGCTGCGGATATTAATGACTTCGACCTGGAGACCGTGCTTGCGGAAAAAACCCTGCTCGACCCCAATCCAGAGCGCTTCAACCTTTTCGTTGAAGGCCCCGTGGGCGATGCGCACCAGAGGCAACTCCGCCGCCTTGCCGGAACTCCCAAACAGAAGGAGAAGACAAAGAGACAGCAACCCTCCCTTTCTCACCCTCTGCGAAATCGCCCCAGAGAAGTCCTTTTTCACAGACTCCCTCCTTTTTGAGCCACCCGAAATTCCACTATCGCAAGTCGCATAGCACCCTCTCGGACGGACCTCGTAGCGGCGAGACACCCCCTATTCGCACCCCATGCCAAAGCGGCGGTTTACAGAATCGGCGGCCTCTTTCACCAACCGGTCCATGAGAATTTCGTCGATACTGAAACCACTCGGAAGTTTGCCCGTCGCCTTTTCCTCTCCGATCACTAGCTCCAGGCCCGTCTCATTTACCATGCCATCTTGAGGGATCTGCTCAAACATGTGGTACTTCCCTTCCCACAGAGACGCATCCATATCCTTGTCCAGCTTATAACCCGCCTTTTGAACTATTTCCATCGTTTCCCTATACCGCTGGTTCATGAAGCGATAAGAACGGATCAAGGCGCTGAGAAGCCCCGTAAGCCGTGCCGCGTCATCGCGCACCACATCCCCTCTTGCAGCCGTAACCCTCACAGCATAACCGTGCGGATAGACCTTTGAGAGATCCCCTAGAAGTGGATAGCCTTCCTTGACCATCTCCGCGGCATCCCCCGAAATAATCATTGCCGCATCAACCTCCCCAGAGTCCAAAAGCGGCTGCTGAAAACGCCGCGAGCGAGAACCTTTGACCACCCATTGAACCATTCGATCCGCATCAAGACCTTCCCGACGAAACAGCGCCCGGGTGAAACGGGTATCAATACCATCAGGCTCCCGGACAGAGACCTTTTTCCCTGTGAGAGCCTTGAGCGAACTGATCCCCCTGCCCTTGGCAGCCATAAAGGCGTAAGCGGGGCTGTTGAGCCATCCACCGATGATCCAGAGATCTACCCCTTGGGCTTTTGCTCCACAGACCAGAAAGGGTTTGGGATCTAGTCCGACTTGATACCTGCCCTCTTTCATCCCCTCGATGGTGTTGGAATCACTTCCGGTGCAAAAGAAATCGCACTCCCCTGCGCCCTCCTCTTCAAAATAACCGCGCGCACGGGCCACAATCGGCGCGACGATGTGAAAGAGGTGGTGGTGTCCTGCCGCCAATAGCCATTTTTCTCTTGCCATAATTTACCTCACGGAGTCGAATTGACCGAACAGCGCCCGGTAGCCGCGCGGAAAATCGGACAAGCTTCTTCTCGCGGCTTCACCTGGACCCTCCGAACTCTCTTGCCTAAGGGAGATAACGCGTGTCGAGGAACTGGGAAGTGTCCCTCCTGGTGCCAAGCTTCGGCGCCGACTCAAGCAAGAGATCAAGCTCTTTACTCTCGACCTTAAGGGATTCCGGGGCATAGTCGGCGCGCCACGATTTGTAGGTATAATCGAGCAGAGACGAATCGCTCGTGCGCGTCCAGCGGGCCAAGGCTTTCTTGGTAAATTCAGGATCTGCCTTTGCCTTTTTTACACCTTCCCAGTAACAACCGAGAAAGGTCTTTACCAGGGCGGGATTTTCCTCGAGGAATTTCTTGTAGGCCCCGAAGACGATATTGACGTAGGGCAACCCCAGCGCGGCAAAATCGATGATCACCGGGTAACCCTTTTCCACCGCTACTTTCTCTTCGGGAACGAGAAGCATCGCGGCATCCAAGGCGCCGCTGAACAGGGACACCAGTCTGGCTGCTGGATCACCCGTCTGGAGAATCGCAAGATCCTTTTGGGCATCCAGTCTGTTCTTTGCCAGAACGTGGCGCAAAAGAAAATCCGGAGCGCCACCAAACCGGTTAACCCCGATCTTTTTCCCTTTGAGATCTCCGACGCGTTTAACCGATATGCCTCCAACGAGCTTATAGGGAGGAGGTCCCATCACCTTGGCCACGATGACAACAGGTCCGCCCTGCATTGCGGCGTTGACTATCGAAGAGGCCGAGACTTGAATAAATTGGGCATACCCGCCCAGAACAGCACCGACCGTGGGTGCGGAACCACCGCCCAGAACCAATTCAAGCTCTAGCCCCTTTTGTTTGCAGAGCCCCGCATCCTTGGCCACGAACAGGGCGGTGCCGGTAAAAGTTGCGTTGCTGTATAAAATAGTTATCTTTTGCGCAGAAAGGCGGGACGGCGTCAGGAACGGCAAGCAGACCACCGCGGCAAGAACAAATGCTTTCACGATGAGCCTAAACCCTTGAGAAGGATGCCAGCCTTAACTGCCGATATAGAAGACGGAGGGATCGAGCCCCTTCTCAGGTAAGAGAGGACGGGCCTTTTTCTCCGCCACCAAGCGCGACACCTCGCTCTGAGGATCATCCAGGTCGCCGAAAACGCGGCATTCGGTCACACAGGTCACCACACAGGCAGGATCCAGTCCCTTATCCACTCGCTCCACGCAAAAATTACACTTCATCACGACGCCTTCAGAAAAATCCTGCTGGCTCTTTTCGTAAGGGGTCTGCTCTCCGGGATAATAAGCGCCGTCGCTCTCATAGAAAGCGCGCGGCCCGTAGGGACACGCTTCCATGCAGGAACGACACCCAATGCACATATCGTAATCAATCAAAACAATCCCGTCCTCCCGCTTATAAGTCGCCCCAGTCGGACAT
>JACPSE010000182.1 GCA_016193465.1 Deltaproteobacteria bacterium | reverse complement strand
TGCCATCCAGAGGGCGGATGAGGGCTATAGGCTTGCGCCTGTCAGTAACAACAAGCCGTCCACCCTCCTTCACAAGGCGCAGGTAGTGAGTTAAGCGACTCTTTAAGTCTCTAATACCTACATTTTGCATAGGTCACCCAGAATGTAGTCATTATAGTCACATCGCCCGAGTTGTCAACGGCACACCGGGACTGGAAATTACAGATCCCCGCCGTGGGCGATCTTGCCGGGGCCGGCCAGGAGAAGCGCTAGCAGGCCGCCGAGCAAGGCGAGGTTGATGTCGTAGCCGCCGGAAAAGCCGGCCTTGAGAGTGACAGTGGCCATGGCCACGATCATCACGATGCTAAGCAAAATGGCCGCCGTTCTTGTCCCAAGCCCGAGGATCAACGCCACTCCGCCCAAAAACTCAACCGCAGCTACGAGGGGAGCCATGATATCAGGCAAGGGAACACCGGCCTGCTGGAGAAATCCGGCAAAGCCTTTAAGGCCGCCGAAAAGCTTCAGCGCGCCGTGAGCGATAAAAACTCCGCCCACGAATAGCCGCAGCACGAAAAGGGAATAGTCACGATAGGGACCGAAGATTTTTTCCAGCATATGCCCTCCTTTGGAGCTGGTAGCGGGCTACTTGCCCTTTGCCTTTGTTAATGAAATCCCCGCCGTCCTAGCCGCTTCTACTATCGCCCTGTAGGTATAGAGGCGCGCAAGATGAGCGCGAAATTCCGCGGAGGCGTGGATGTCGCCCAGCGGTTCGATCCTCAAGGTTACTTCGGCAGAGGCCGTCTCGATCAGGGCCGGTTCCAGTCTCTTCCGGCGCAGGTGGCGCTCCACCCGCACGGCACGGAAAGGCTTTGCCCCCAAGCCCGTAACGCCCACGCCGATATCGGCGCAGAGTCCTCCGTCCGCCCTGAGCCAAACTGCCACGCCGACCAGGGCAAACCCCGAGGCCTTCTGCGGGAGCTTCAGGTAAGCGGTGCCGCACCTTCCTGACAAAACCGGGACCCGGATCTCAGTCAGGATCTCACTGGGACTCAAGGCTGTGGTCATGAGATCGAGAAAAAATTCCTCCGCTTTAAGCCAGCGTTCCCCTTGGGCTCCCCTCACCCGCAACTCTGCTCCGAGCGCAAGCATGGCTGCTGCCAGATCCGCTGCCGGATCGGCATGGGCTAAGCTCCCGCCGATGGTGCCGCGATTGCGCACCTGAACGTCACCAATCACTCTCGCCGTCTGAGGAAGGAGCGGGCACTTCTCTTTCAGGAGCTCCGAGCTCTCGATTTGATAGTGAGTGGTCAGAGCGCCGACGGTCATCTTATCGCCCTCTTGTCGGATGCCGGCAAGACCGGGAATCTTACTTAAATCGATCAAGAGCTTGGGGCTGGCGAGCCTGAGCTTCATCAAAGGAAGGAGACTGTGGCCTCCAGCCAGAAGCTTTGCCTCCTCTCCATGAGAGGTTAGAGCCCGAATCGCCTCGTCCAAAGTAACAGGCGTGATGTGGTCGAATGGCGCCGGGATCATCGTCCGCCTCCAGCACGCGCCGCCTTTTTCCCCTGGCATAGGCGCCAGATCTTCTCTGCCTTAAGTGGCATGTCGATGTGGGTCGCGCCAAAAGGCGTGAGGGCATCCACCACGGCATTGACGACAGCCGGCGTGGAGCCAATGGTACCGGCCTCGCCTACTCCCTTGACGCCGAGAGGGTTTACCGGAGTCGGAGTCTCCGTGCGCGCCAGTTCAAACCGTGGCAGATCCCCAGCTTTCGGCACAGCGTAGTCCATTAAGCTACCGCTCAGTATCTGGCCATTCTCATCGTAAACGACTTCTTCATAGAGTGCCTGCCCTAACCCCTGCGCAATTCCGCCCTGAACCTGCCCATCAACGAGGAGCGGGTTGATGACTTTGCCGCAGTCATCCACAGCGACATATTTCTTGATCTCGATCCCGCCGCTTTTTGGATCCACCTCTACAACACAGATGTGCGTGCCGAACGGGAAGGTAAAGTTAGACGGCTCAAAGACTGAGGTGGCTGAAAGACCGGGCTCCATTTTTTTTGGCAGGTTCTTGGCTACATGGGCCTCCAGCGCGATCTGCTGAATGGTAATCCCCTTTTTCGGCACCCCTTTGACGCTGAATTTGCCATCCGAAAAGACAAGATCCTCAGGATCGGCCTCAAGCAGGTGGGCGGCAATCTCGCGCGCCTTTTCCTTAACTTTCTCCGCCGACTGAAAAACCGCGGTTCCACCGACCGCGGTAGCGCGGCTGCCAAAGGTCCCGATGCCGCTCGGGACCACAGCGGTATCGCCGTGAATCACGGTAATATCATCGAGATCCACGCCCAGCTCGTCAGCCACGATCTGGGCAAAGGAGGTCTCCTGTCCCTGGCCGTGAGGCGAGGCGCCGGTGAGAACCGTCACCTTGCCGGTAGGCTCCATACGCACGGTTCCGCTTTCCCAGCCGCCCGCCGGCATGGCCGCAGACGGCCCCATGCCGCAGATCTCCACATAGGTTGAGAGGCCGATCCCTAAATATCTTCTCTCCTCTCTCAGTCTCTTCTGCTCGCTCCGCCACTTCTCATAACCGACCAGTTTGAGCGCCTTACGAAGGGCGGCTTGATAATTGCCGCTGTCGTAAACCAGGCCCGTTGCTGTCTTAAAGGGAAACTCTTTTGGCTTGGGAAAATTTTTCTGGCGGATCTTCACCGGATCGATCCCCAGCTCCTGCGCGAGCCGATCCATCATCCGCTCCATGACGTATGTTGCCTCGGGCCTGCCCGCGCCGCGATAGGCATCCGTCGCCATCCTGTTAGTGAAAACACCGACGACCTCAATGCCGATAGCCGGGATCCTGTAGCAGCCTGAGAGCATCAGGCCAGTGAGCGGAGGAATCCCAGGTGTGAGAAGCTGATGGTAGACGCCGATATCCGCGACCACCTTGTATTGCAGTCCCAAAATTGTCCCATCTTTTCTTACCGCGACTTCCACCTCGCCGATCTGACCGCGCCCGTGGATCGTTGCCTGAATATTTTCCCTGCGCCCTTCGATCCATTTAACCGGACGGCCGAGCCTGATGGCGAGATACCCCAGGAGCGCCTCTTCCGCATAAACGTTGAGCTTGCTGCCAAAACCCCCGCCTACTTCAGGGGCAATAACGCGCAAACGATTTTCCGGAAGCCTGAGCATCAATGAAAGCTGCGTCTTAAGAATGTGGGGAATCTGCGTCGAAGACCATAGGGTGAGCTCTTTTTCACCGGGGAGATAGCGGGCCAAAACCCCACGCGGCTCCAGCGCGATCGGGGCAAGGCGCTGGTGGACAAGGCGCTGCTTTACTACTTTGTAGGCCTCCTTGAAGGCTTTAGCCAGATTTCCCTGTTTGAGCGCCCAGCGGAAAGCGACATTGTCTGGCCACTCCGGGTGGATCACGGGGCTTCCCGGCTCCAGCGCCTTCTCTGGATCGGAGACGACAGGCAGAGGCTCATAATCCGCTTGTATCAGATCCAGAGCATCGCGCGCCGTATAGCGATCCTCCGCCACTACCGCTGCTACTCCTTCGCCAACGAAGCGGACCTTATCCACTGTCAAGACAGGATGCTTGGGAACCCTCAACGTTGGATTTTGGCTCGCAACTGGAACCGGACCTATCTGTTCTTGAATGTCGCTGCCCGTGATCACGGCAACGACACCATCGCATTTCAACGCTTCCTCGACGCGGATCGCCTTGATCCGAGCATGGGCATGGGGGCTTCTCAGAATCGCAACGTGAAGGGTGTTGGGAAGATTGATATCGTCCACATAGTGACCAAGGCCGCGGATGAGCCTCGGGTCCTCCCGCCGCTTGATTCTGGCACCGACCAGCTTAGAAACAGGCATAGGTTGGCTCCTCACTCGCTGTACCGTTCATACGCTTGAAATTCCACGTCTGGTGCATCGATCTCTCGCTCCGCCCCCCGGCTGCCCGCTCCAAGAGCGAGGGAGGTTGCTGAGCAAGCCCAAAGCATCGAACGTAAACGGTTCAAAGAACCCACTGACCTATTGCTTTGGGCGCGCGAAGCAGCCTCCCGAGCGACTCCCATTGCCTTCGGCGCGCGAGGTAAGCCCCCGAGCGAAAATTTCCAGGCCGCATTACTTCTTCATCTTCCTTGCCGCATATTGAACCGCATCTACGATATGCTGGTAGCCAGTGCAGCGGCAGAGATTTCCATCAACGGCGCGGCGAATCTCTTCCTCAGTAGGATCCGGGCGGCGCAGAAGGAGCTGGTAGGCGGAAAGAATCATCCCGGGAGTACAGTAGCCGCACTGAAGCCCGTGACATTCCCAAAAACCTTCTTGTAGAGGGTGAAGATCTTCGCCTTGGGCGAGACCTTCGATAGTCAGCACCTCGGCGCCATCCGCCTGAACTGCGAGAACCGTGCAGGATTTCACCGCGGCGCCGTCCAGCATGACCGTGCAGGCGCCGCAGACGCTCGTCTCGCAGCCTATGTGGCTACCGGTGAGGCCTACGACATCGCGCAGGTAATGGATTAGAAGCAGGCGGGGCTCTACCTCGTGCAAGTAATTCACCCCGTTGATCCGGATCGAGACCCTCTTTTTTGGTCCCACTGCTTTTTCTCCAACATCTGATTTGGTATAAATACCATATCCCAATGGCGTGTCGGCGATCAAGTTTTCTTTTTTTTCTCCTCCTTTTTTTTCCGGCCGTGGCCCTACCCCAAGCCCCGGCACACCCCACCTACAAGCTGCGAAGCAGTCCGGGCCTTATCGTCACCGAGCCGGGGGGCTGGAAGATCATCCACAAAGGGAGCGAGTTCCGCAAGCTGACGCTGCAGCGCGCGGAACCCTACCAGGCGATCGATTTAAAGATGGTGCGCTTCGATACCCATTGGGTCATCCCCCGCATCATGCGCAGCCTCCAGCTAAACCCGAAAGGGGCCAATGTTAAAACCCTCGCCGAAAAGAGCGGGGCTATGGCCGCGATCAACGCCAACTACTTCGATGAAAAGGGGAAGCCCCTGGGTTTTCTCAAGGTGGCTGCCGATGAGGGAAACTGGCAAATCTCCAAGAGCTCTCTCTTTACCGGCATCTTCGGGATCAAAGATCGCCTGCCCTTCATCATCCACCGGGATCAGTTCTCTCCGGAACTTGCGGACGAAGGGCTCCAGGCAGGTCCATTGCTGCTCCATAAAGGGATAGCCTTACCGGTGACGCGCGGCGCAGGCAGACAGAGCCGGCGCTCTCTCATCGGCATTGACAAGGAGCAGAGGCTTATCATCGCAGTTACAGACAGCCTATTGGGCGGACTGACCTGGGTTGAGCTACAGGAGATCTTCGGCTCCGGACAATGGCAGGCGCAGACGACCGATCTCCTCAATCTCGACGGCGGCGGATCGGCCCAGCTCTACGTTAGGGGCATGCAGATCGAGGAGCATGTACCCGGCACGACAGAGGTGCCGGTGGTTATCGGCTTCTTCCACAAAGGGAAATAAAGCTCCACGGGCTTACGCCCGGGGTTTTCTGCGTAGGCGGATAAAACGGCACCTTTATCGGCTATTTCCTGGCCCGACGAAAGGCTCCGTGAGCGGCTACAGTTGATGGACTAGACAACCTACAGGAACTTGACTATAAGGCCGTAAGTGGGGGGAAGGCCCAAGACGCTGAAGAAAAGTCAGGAAGAATTCAGGAAGAATTAAGGAGGAAGGCAAGATGGCTGATGCGGCACCTAAGAAACCAGTAATTATTATTCTTGACATGGCGAAGGGCTATGGCTGGAAGCCGGGAAGCTTTGGCTACGACATGGTAGCCAGGGTGAGAAAGCTCAAGGAGGCTGCCTACGCAGCCAAAGTCCAGGTGATTCACGTGAATAGTATGCGCCGACCCACTGACAATCTGCCAGGAGAACCGCGCATGATGGCGGGCTCAGGTAACTTGGACGTCATCCCAGAGCTCCAGCCCGTTGACAAGGACATCATCATCTACAAGCGCTACTTGAGCGGCTTCTCGCATAACGATCTCGATTACACTTTGAGGACTATGGGCTGCGATAGGGTCGTCATTGCTGGCGCATCCACGGACAACACCGTGCTCTGGACCGCTGGCGACGCTCATCAATACCGCTATAGGGTGGTCGTCGTGGAAGACTGCACGATCGTCCACAGAGAGAAAGAGCCCCCTGGAGCTAAGGAGTGCGCGCTGCGAATCATCAAGAGCGTCCTCCACGGCGAGGTGCTCCCTCTTGACCAGGTTATTGCGAGGTACCTCAAGGTGAGCTGAGAAGGAGATTGGGATGGAGAAATACCTACAACAGTTGCTGCCTAAGTTTCGCTATGGAGACATCGCGCCTCGCGGGAGGTCAGGCCGGGAGGTGATGAGGGGATTTGGCTATGATTTTTATCGCATCGTCCCTACGGACGTTATGCTGTTCACGATTGTTATGGGCCTCACCGAATTCGATCGCGCTGCGGTAGAAAAGGCCGTAGAAAGATACGAAAAATGTGTTCAGGCCTTGTTAAGGGAAAAAGTCAATTGCATCATTCTGGGCGGGGTTCCAATCTCTGCGCAACTCGGTCGCCAACGGGTTCTGAAAATGCTCCGAGAAACCGAAGAGAAAACTGGTGTTCCATGCGACGCGCCATTTGAATCTCTTCTCGCCGCGATGAAACACCTGGGCCTCAAGACGATCGCCGTGGCGAGCCGTTGGGTAGACGATGTGAATCGCGGCGTAAAGGCCTATATCGAGGAAGGGGGATTTAGGGTTGTGGGAATGACAACTAGGGGTCAATGGGGAGTAGATTCCGCTGCTATGTCTTTAGAAGAGGGCATGAGAACTGCCCTGGAGGTTGGTCGAGAAGCCGCCCGACTGGCGCCGGATGCAGATGCTATCTTTGTACCTGGAGGGGCGGCCATTAGTCTACATACCGTTCCCGCCTTGGAAGAGGAGTTTGGAAAACCCGCGTTCAATAACTTAAATGTGGAGGTCTGGAATAATTTGATCCGGCCAGGCGTCATCCCTCCCGTTCAGGGCTGGGGTAAGCTTTTGGCATCGGGCCGGTAGGATAGATTTTATCGCTCCAGCAAAAGGAGAAACTGATGGTCTCATCGTCAAAACAATCTAAAGCCGGCGGTTCTCATTTTGTATTTTGTCTTCTTTCTTTCTTGTCTACCTTCATTTTGAGCCTTCCGGTGCTGGCTCAATCCGTAGATGTTATCGAAGGAGCAAAAAAAGAGCGCCAGATAGTTTACTACACCGGAATGGGAGCCGACCAGTCAACCATCTTTGCCAATGAATTTGCCAAAAAATACCCTTTTATAAAACCCGAGATATTCCGGGCCAGTGGTGAAAAGCTCCTGACGAAGTACCTGACCGAAGCTCGGGCAAAAACCTTTAGAGCTGACATATTTCAGACGAGCGTCATCCAGGTTTCCCAACTCAAGGACGAGGGTCTTCTTCAGAGATACGTCTCTCCCGAAAGTAAAGCCTACCCGGAGGGTTTCAAGGATCGCGAAGGGCAGTGGAATGCCTTCTATCTGATTCCTTACGTTATCGGTTACAACACAAGCGTGATTCCTCCCAACGAAGCGCCCAAGAGCTACGAAGACCTTTTGAACCCGAAATGGAAAGGCAAGATCGGCTTAGAGACACAAGAACATCAATGGTTTTTTCATTTGTTGAAAATCATGGGGAAAGAAAAGGGCCTGGACTTTATGCGAAAACTCGCCCAACAGAATATCCAGCTACGAAACGGGCATGGCCTGCTTACGCAGCTAACCGTAGCCGGAGAACTTCCTATTTGTGTGGTGTTATATAGCAATGACGTTGAGTACGCCAAACGGACAACCGGCGCACCCGTCGATTGGGTGAGACTTAAGGGGCCGACCATCACTGTCTTCAACGCCATGTCGATAACGGCAAAGGCACCCCATCCAAACGCCGCGAAACTCTTCTTAGATTTTTCGTTATCCAAAGAGGGACAGGAAGTGCTCAGGCAGTTTAAGAGAGTCCCCGCACGTCCAGATGTTCTTCCCGACCCGCCGGGACTGGTGCAAGGTTTAAACCTCTATCCGGCGCGTCCTGAGGAGCTGGTTAAAAACTATCAAGAAACCGTGACCCAGTTTAGAGAAATATTCAAAGTGCCGTAGACATCAACCTGTCTCATCTAAAGCCCCAAGCGGAGACGATTTTTGTTGTCCTCTGGGGCGCATACTGCTCCTCCTCCCATCCTCCAAAGAAGATCTTGACGCTGGCTTTTTGGAGCTTCTTTCTCATTTCCGTGCCCTCGATAAAAGGGGACGCCCTGCCAATCTTCTCGTACCCCTTCTGTCCTTCCAGGGAGGCCAGCCAGCCGGCCAGGAGGAAGGCGGCGTTCGGGCTTTTCGCGCCTTTCAGGATGACTATCGTCTCACCCATGCCGACCGGGGTCTCGGTTGGAAAAACGGCTGCTATTTTCGCCTGAGGGTCGCGCCTTAACACGTTGAAAACCGTGGTGTAGTGGATGCCGCACATCATGGGCACCTCACCGGCGGTTATTTGGACGGCGCTTTCATCATAGCTTCCTCTGCCCCAGATGGGCTGGTTCTCTTTGAGTCGCTTGACGTACTGGATGATCTTTTCCTCGCCCCAAGCGTACCAGAGCCCGACAAAAGCATGAGGGCGGATTCTTACGATAAACCTTCCTTTCCAGTACGGATCCAGACAGTCCTGCCAGGACTTTGGTACCCTGTCAGGCGGGACGAGGGAGGGATTGTAGGCGATGACGCGAGGAATGAAACTGACCACCGCCAAGTAGTTGTCCGGACTAAAGTGCTCCCCGGGCGCTTTGGGGTAGCGCTTGCGCCACTCTAAGGGGCCGGCGAACACGCCCGCCTTTCTGAACCTGCTCTGCAACCCCGACGGAACGTTTACCAGGTCGTATTCGACCAGACCTCCTGTGGCTTCGGTCAGAATCCGCTCGGAAACCTGACCATCGACCCCGGGAATGTATTCCACCTTTATTTTCGGATATGCTTTCTCGAACCCTTCCAGGACCAGCTTCGCCTCGTCCAAACGCAGGCTACTGCCAAAATGCACCTTGCCTTCCTTGGTAGCTAGCCTGACAACTTCGTCGAAGCTGCCGCCGAAGCCCGGCGGGTTGGCAGCAGCATAAGGGGAAAGGGCCAACAGGCCCATGGCCGCAAAGAGAAAGAGAAGGACAGGCAATCGCCCTGACCTCAGCGGATTTGTCATCTCAGGACCTCCTTTAATCCTTTCTCATATCCTGGCCAGCCGTGAGCTGTCAACAAATCTGTGCCCGTGAGTCCGTGCCAGGCGCTACAAAATTCCGGGTAGAGTAGAGGACAGGCTTAACGATCCTTAGGTTAACCCTTGGTTGTATCCGCCGTTTCCAGCTTCGTGCCCGTTTAGGGTTGTCCATAGAAAGTCGTCCTGTCCCCCCTCATCAAACCGTACTTGCCCAACTAAGGCATACGGCTTTCCGATCATCTTCACCTCAAGGCATGCGAGTGCGCCGA
>JACPSE010000237.1 GCA_016193465.1 Deltaproteobacteria bacterium | reverse complement strand
AGAAAAGATTTCGATGGGGAGTTGCCCTCTTCCATTCCCTGTAGGGACAGTCTCCTCGATATCGTCGTCGGCATAGAGCAAAATTATGAGGAGGCAGAACAGCTCATCCAAATCTTCGTTCAAAAGGGCCTCCTCACCAGTGAAGAAGCACAAGACGAGCTCAAAAGACTTAGGATTGACAAGCTACATACCAACGCGGAGGCGTTGCTAACAGAGGGGAAACTTGAGCAAGCAAGTTCTATTTTTGAGCAAGTAATAGCTTTGGATGAGTCACAAGCAGCGGAGATTTACAAAACACTAGCAAACTGCTTTTTGAAAAATAGAATGGAGCAGGATGCCCTGAGGTGTTTCCAGAAGGCCTTTACAGCAGACCCGCTCATTGGCGGAGTGAGAACTAAACTCAAGAGACTCTCGAAGAAGCTAGGAGTTCAGGAAGAACCAAACAAGACAGAGATCCTCAACACCCTGGCCGAGAAAAGGAAAATGGCAACCGAGTGGTGGGCTAAGAGAGACTTAGCCAACGAGTATGTGAAAATAGAGTGTTACGACGATGCATGGACTTTATTTAACGAGGGACTGTTGCTTCGCTCCAAGGCCGGGATGCCATGTGGCACCATCTATCCACATATGGCAAGGGTGCTAGAAAGACAAAATCGATACGCGGATGCGATATTTCATTACCTGCTCGGTTACGAAGAGTTGATCTCCGCTGGTAGCAGTGACCCGCCAAAATACGTGTCCCAAGGACTCAACCGTTGCCTAAAAAAGCTGGGGCTTACGAGGCTTGACAACACTGGGTTGTACGAGCTTGTGAAGAAAGAAAAAGAGACTGCCAGAATACAAAAGTCTTTGGAGGAGTTGATAAAAGTACAGCGATCTTTCGGATGATTTTTTGACAGAGACGATCAAGAGCCGACTTTCAATTGGGGGTGAATAAGATGGCAGAGGAGAAGAAGGCTCAATGGTTACGATATCATCCAGCAAATATTGGCCCAAGTTTCGACTTTATATTTTTACGTGCTGGGTCTTGAGCTCGCGCCACCGGCAATCGACGTAGCACGGGATCGAATCGGCACGAAGGGCAATTCGGAGTGTCAGACCACGTATAGTCAGCATCACTATGAACCATTCATATGGGCTCTGGGGCTGATTTCTTTAGAATGGATAATTGAGGATCTTCGTAGGAAAGCGGAGGAAGGACATTGCCATACGCACAAAAAGGAACTAGGGAGGCCGTGTGAAAAAGGATCGGAGTTTCACAAAGCTCTGTACGAGGAATGCAAGAAGAGCTTTGAAGATGTTCTGAACAACAGAAGACCACTGGGCCAATGACCGTGGGCCGCCTCAGTGGTAAGGAATCAGAAGGGGTCATTAGAAAGGGGCACGTCTGCTCTTGGCTCTTAACGCATAGGGTAAGATCCACATTAAAGATCAGGGGGTCTGATGTTAGACATTTTTTGAAAACTCGCATTTATCACGCCTGGGCTTAACCCCTTTGCTCTGCGATTCCTCGTTGTATAGTAAGCAGAAGAAGTCCGGAGGTAACAGGATGGCCGGTCTAAAAGAAGCTAAAGGATTCCTTACCGATAATTCGGTTTTTTTGAGCCCGTGTTACTTTGCATCTGTTGGTGTGACTTTCTAGGAGCTTTATATCTTGGCGAGGGGAATGCAGACGATAAAAGACGAATAATTCAATGGCTGAAGGGTCCTATGGCCGCACGAAACGAACTCTATAGAAAGCGTGCAAGTAAAATACATAAAGCCTACCGAAATGGATTAGTGCATGGATTTCAGCCAAATTGGTTCCATATTTCTTATAGCGAACCCACCAATCACCTCGCAGTTACGGGGGAGAGTATCAAAATTGACGTTCCTACTTTGATTGACGACATGATTGCATCGGTAAAAGATTTTGCATCTCAGCTATACAGCAAACCAGGAGAGGTGCCGCCGGAACACGGTAGCTTGGAGGCTTTTAAGCATGCTGCCAAGGAGCTTAAAATAGAAATCGGAGAGGGATTTCCGAAGGGAAAAGGGGACGCGAACCTTTTCTGACGTTTTTAGCGCGAGATCGAAGCCGCCGGCGGCCAGATCGACCAACTCGTCTATGAACTCTATGGCCTGACAGAGGAGGAGATTAAGATTGTGGAGGAGGCGATAGCCAAATAGGGAGAGATGAAAAAGCCAACGACATAGGTTATAGTTGTGGCTGTGGAGGAAAGTGATCATGGCCAAACTCGCTGAGAACATTATCAAAGCGGCTGTTAAACTGCCCCAAAAGGATCGCGTTCGCGTCGTGGAACAACTTCTTAACACCTTGGAGCCGGAAGCAGAACAGGATGTAGATGCGGCATGGGCAGCCGAGATTGAGCGGCGCTCGCGCGAGATAAAAGAGGGCACAGTTCGACTCCTCCCCTGGAAGGCAGTAAGGTCACGAGCCAGGAAGCGCGCTCGTGGCAAGGACTAAGGCTCTTTTTCACCCCAGCGCGTCAGAGGATTACGACGCAGCATATGCGTGGTATTTCACCCACGGGATCGGGATCGCTAACGACTTCGAGCGTGAAATTGAAAGATGCCTTCGCCTGATCGAAGAGGCTCCGTTGCGGTGGCCAAGGTATGATGCCCAGCGCCGGCGCATGATTGCCCGGAAGTTCCCCTACCCGATTATTTACGAAATTATCAACGAACAGATCACGGTTCTTGCCGTTGCCCATGCCCGGCGAAGACCCTACTACTGGCGAGAACGTATAGGCGAGACTTAGGGGAACCGGGGACTGATATTTGCTATTCGATGGCCCAGGGTTTCGCTTGGCTTCAGAAAGCCCTTGCGGCTGGGACCAGATGCAAACTTTATGGAGATGGGCTCTGCGTTGAATATACGAATCTTTATCCCGCCAGGACGCGGAGGGAGAAATCCTTTTCTACCCAGTCATCAAAAGTGGGGTTCACTATCCGCCCGGTACGCTCCATCGGACGGATAAATTCGGCCAGCAAATTACGGGTGCGGCCATCCCTGGCATTAACGTAGAGCTCGTACGCTACAATGGAAGACAAATAGGTGGCGGGCAGCAGAGGAAAAAAGGTTTGTCGAAATCGATTTGCCCTTTGAATAGCTTCCGTATCCGTCTTTACATTAAACAGGCGACGGGCCTTTTCGATCATGCCTTCATCCAAATTGTAGGTTTTCTTTTTCACTGCGGCTCTCATGGGGCCTCCTGTATGTAAGATACGGACACTTTATCAGGTTGACCCATATCGGTCAATTGGTCCGTCTTGTTTGCCCCAGAGGTCTTTTCATGCCAAATCAATACAAAGTTGCTGAATTTGTAATTTGAGTTTAAGTAAACAGGAGCACATAGGACTTGGTGGAATTAAAATTAGGACACTACCCGCTTCGAGACGCCCTTTCGGCCCCCCATAAAATGTGTTATGCGTTCCTCTACTTGCCAGGAATACTTGTCCTGAGATGAACCACGAAGAGCGAGTCACTTTCCCCAATGACCGGGGGCAAACCCTAAAGGGTGTGCTTCACCGTCCGTCCGAAGACAGGCGCCTCGCAGCCGTGATCTGCTGCCACGGCATGGAATCGAACAAAGAGAGCGAGAAGCTCGTTGCTTTGAGCCGCAGGCTCGCAGAACGAGGAATTTTGGCTTTGCGCTTTGATTTCGCATGCGCCGGGGAATCGAGCGGCAAATTCGAGGAGATCACTTACAGCGGTGAGGTCGAGGACTTAAGGGCGGCTTTTAACCTTATGTTGCGATATCCGGTTCAAAAGATCGGCATTCTCGGTTCTAGCATGGGCGGGACCGTTGCCCTCCTGTTCGCCGCCGAGGAGACAAAGGTGGCCAGTCTGGTCACCATTGCAGCCCCACTCCATCCAGAAAAAATCACTGAGAAACTTCTAACCCGGGAAGAGGTCCAAGACTGGCGCCGATCAGGATTCTTCATTTATCATGGAAGGCGGATCAACGTTGCACTTCTTGACGACCTGGAAAGGATCCATGTCATCGAGGCCGCGAGAAAAATCTCCTGTCCCGCGCTCATCATTCATGGAGATGCGGATGAGACCGTCCCCGTCAAAGACGCCTATGAGCTCCACGCCCTGCTCCAAGGTCCCAAAAAAATACGCGTCTTAGACAGCGCGGACCACCGGCTCTCTGATCCTGTTATGCTGGAAGCGGCCCTGGATGAGTCCCTCAATTGGATGACCCAATATCTCCAGTAAGAGGCTGATGAAAAAGTCGTCTATTTCGTTAACCCTGTCTCTATGCCTGCTGGCCCTTTTTCTCGGCGCCTGCCGGAGAGACCTTGGCACCGCCCAGGGCGTGGTAGAAGAGTTTGTTGACCAGCACTACGTGCACATCAATCTTCAAAAGGCCAGGGAATATGCGGTCGGCCTGGCCCTAGAAAAAATCAACGAAGAGATCCGTTTGACCTCTGGCCAGACGATCGACGCCGCGACGCGCAAGCCCAGGGTCCATTATCGTCTCTTAGAGAAAAAAAATGGGGAGCAGCGTGCTTCTTTCATTTACGAGGGGACCATCCAGGCGGAAGACGCTCCAGAATTTAGCCGGCGCTGGCTCATTTTGGCGCGGAAAGAAGGAGATCAATGGCGCGTCGCCAATTTTACGGAATATGATTGAGTCGCAAAGATCTTCTCCGCTCACGTCCGCACCGCTTCGGGCGCCACGGGTTGCACCGTAACCTCCTTACGACGAGGCCGAATCCCAAGGGCCAAGCCCGACGCAATCATGGCTATACTGCCACCCGCCAGGAAAGCAAATTGATAATCACCGAGCCATACGCGGATCGCCCCGGCGCTCGAAGCCATGATCGCGGCGCCTACCTGGTGAGAAAGGAAAATCCACCCGTATATTCTGCCCACCGCCTGTTTGCCGAAGGTGTCCGCCGTCAGAGCAATCGTCGGAGGCACCGTCGCAAACCAGTCGAGCCCGTAGATCACCGCAAAGATAAAAAGACCGGAAAAATCGGTGACGAACGGCAAGATAAAGAGCGAAAGACCTCGCAGCGCATAGACAAGGGACAACCACTTCCGGGGCTCGACGCGGTCGATCATCCACCCGGAAAGGACGGTTCCAACGAAGTTCAGTCCACCCATCACGCCAACCGTAGCCGCTGCGGTTACTTGGGGAATCCCGTGATCGATTGAATGCGGAATCAGGTGAGTGCCGATCAATCCGTTTGCAGTCCCACCACAGATAAAGAAACTACCGGCCAATAGCCAAAAGGTCGATGAGCAAAAAACTTCCCGAAGTGGCACAGGGGCGGCCGCGCCCGACACGCCGCGCAGAGAAGCGAGCTGCCCGGCATGAGAGATTCCCTGCTCTCCCGAGCCGTACGGTTCAAGGCCCAGATCCGCCGGATCATCGCGCATCCACAAGAAAACCAGGGGTATCAGACACAGGGTCACCACAGCCAGAATAAGGGACCCGACCCGCCATCCAGCGGAAACGATAAGAGCCATATAGAGCGGAATGAAGATCAACTGTCCCGTAGAGCTGGCGCTGTTGAGGATGCCCAGGGCCAATCCGCGGCGCGCCACGAACCAGCGGCTGGCGACTGTCGCTGAAAGGACAGAGCCGACCCCACCGGCGCCCAGACCCACCACAATTCCCCACAGAACAACAAGCTGCCAGAACTCCCACATGACGGTCGTCGCGCTGACACCGCCAAGCAAAAGAGTCAAGCTCCCAAGCATCACCCGTCTCGGTCCAAAACGGTCGAGCAGCCAGCCGCTGATCGGCGCCGCCACCCCGAATAGTAAGAGGTTGAGGCTTATGGCTGAGGAGATTGCTACGCGGCTCCAGCCAAACTCCGTCTCCAGGGGATGAATCAACACAGCCGGCGACGAGCGGATGCCCGCGCTCGTGAGCGTCGTTAAAAAGCTCAGCGCTAGAACAAGCCAGCCGTAGTAAAAAGAGAGGGAAAGCGGAAGGTGTGCTTGTCGCTTCATCTGGTTGCCGTGCACTTTTTCATATAACTCCATTTCACCCGAAGCACAACCTGTTGTCCGCGAAGAGTAGGTGAGCCGGCGGTGCCTTGTACCAGCACACGCTCTATTTGTGGAGAATCGAGGAGGAGCCAGAATGATCCTAGCAATTGGATATTCGATGGGAAAATGACTCTGCCCCTCTCTAAGAATTACACCAGCTACGTTAAGGCCCCGCTTACCCAAGCGGAGCAAACGTCAACCTCGAGTTACTGCCAGCCTCAGGTTGACATCACACGTCACTATCAGCTAATTTGCTGTCATTAGAAGCACCGTTTGGAGCGAGCGCACTGGGTCTTTGAACCTACTCTGATTGCTGTTCAAGTCTAGGAATAAAAGCTGAAAGGAGGCCGGCGATGAGAAAAACAAAACATGTCCTATATGTACTCCTTGCGGCTCTCTTCCTACAGGGATGCGCTTCTATCATGCAGGGCAGCACGCAACATATCAGTGTAACAACTGTGCCTTCAGGCGCAACGGTCCTCGTCAATGGGATTCAGCGTTTTACGAGTCCCGCTATGATAGAGCTCCCTCGCAGAGAGTCTCACCGGCTCGATATCTCCCTCGAGGGTTATCATCCGGAAGTTGTCGATGTAAGGCACGTCCCGAGCAACATGACGGCAGGCAATATTATTGCCGGGGGATTGGTAGGCTATTTTGTTGATCAATCCACAGGGGCGGCCTTTCGACTCGTGCCCGAAGTCGTTCAAATCAATCTGCGACCGCTTGCGCCAGAACTTGAAAAAGCAGCTACTGTTCCGGCCAAAATGGAGGAGGGGACAGGAAGGGGTCCGAATTAGCCGTTACACCTCTGAAGCTTTGACTGGTAACTAGCGATGGGACCTATTTGGGCAGCGGCATTGAGGGCAGGTCAAACTTGTACGACAGTTTTCTGCCGCTTCCGTCGCCTACGGCCTCTGCTTCAACCGTCAAATTGTCCAGGCTCTTTACGCCGTCTGGAAGCTTAAAGTAAATAAACCCTACTGCGTTTTGCTTCGGGCTTAACAAGGCGTCTTGATACGACGATGCCTCGAAATACTGCTCGATTCTCTTGTTGACCCCGTGCGTGTGCACCGCCGATGCCCCAATCGTTACCGGCCAAAGTAATATCGCAAAAGGCCCTGCCGCTATCGTCCAACCCAGAGCCTTTGCAACGTATTCGCTAGTGGCCGCCTGGTTGGCCGCATCTCGGGCTGACAAAGGGACGAGGGATTGGCCATTCAAAAGCGCTCTCATGTCGGATCTCCGGGCGACGTATTTTTCCGTCCCAGCGTTCTCAACCCGCACCAGAAAAGCAAGCAAGCCTTGGGAAGCAATATCGGTGTCAAACATCATTTGCGACTTGGCTGTGCTAATGAACTCTTCCACTGATATCTCTAAACCTTCCCGGCTTGCCTTCGCGGTAGGATTCCGAGGCCTTTGCAGCTCCTGGAGGCGCAACCCAGGCTCGAAGCTGGCGCAACTGCTCAGAATAAGGCCTGCTACGAGCAACAGACGGATAGGTATGAATCGATATGAGGATATCATAAATTCTCCACAATTCTTCGTTCAAAAATGCGAGGATTGAGCATAAATCCTGCCCCAACGAAATCGGGGCGAATTATGCAACATTCGATGCGAAGCTGTCAATCGCGAAAGGCCAAAAATGATAGTAATTTGATGGTTTGATTTAAGAGCCTAGTCCTTTTCTCTGGCCAGCGGCCTACGAAAAATGCTCCAAGCAGAGGGCCATAAATTTAAAGAGCGCAGTGATTCGGTGTCTAGACCTGATTTATTTGCGTAACTTTCCAGACGCGGCACTACCCGAGACTTAAGCAAGTCAGGTAAGTCTGACACTAAAGGCCCTGCCATTTACTTAATTGCGCAAATCTGCAACTATCGGACAGATATGTAAAGGAATATGGGTAGCACTGTGAAGTACTCCGCTGGAATGATCGCATTGCTATTCTGTCTGTCCGGTTGCAGCGCATCGGGGCCTAGATTTCAGGACACTCTCCTCGCCACACAACCGGTCGCGACCGATAATGCCAGAATCGTTTTCTACCGTGAATCGGACATGAACTTCCGGTCGGCCACGATTGGAATCGACGGTTCTATAGTCGGGGCGCTCGCCCACAACGGATTTATCGTCGCTGACATCGCTCCGGGCGATCACAAAATTTCCGCCTGGGTACGGGGCTTCCCGTTCCATGAATTTGTAATCGGCATATCTGTCGAAGCCGGAAAGACCTACTACATGCGAGTGTCGCAGCGCACCGAACGTCTGCTATACCCCATGCTCGGCGTCGTGGGTTCAGTTATTTTCTTAGCGGACACCAAAGGCGAATTCCAACTTGAACTGATGCCCCAGTCGACAGCATTGCAACAGTTAAAGGAACTAAAACTTTCCGAATAGGTCGCCAGCAACGGGAAAGTTCAGGGCTGGACGTAAGGCTTCTGTGTTTAGACGTTCTTTTCCCCCATCGATGTAGTACTAACAACTGTCAAGATATCGAAGCCTGACCGCGATGCCGCCAGGCAACGGCGGACGTTCTAAGCATCTCTGCGCGTGCCCGTCTCTATCGCCTCCCTTAACGTGAAGGCACCGCTGTACAGGGCGCGGCCGACGATGACTCCATCACAGCAGGAGGCAAGTCGTCATACGGAGCTTCGCTAGATCTCGAATTTCCAGAAATCAGCCACTTTGAGTATGGGGATGCCCTCGTAGCGTTTCAGGTCGAGCAGGTCGCCGTCACCGGTGAGAATGCAGTCCGCAGCGGCTGCTAGAGCCGTAGCGAGGATCATGTCGTCATCCGCATCTCGACAGACTTGGCTAGGCAATGCGACGGCCTCCACCACTTCCGTCTCACTGCTCAGGAATCGAATCAAGTCTTCAACCTTGTTTGCGGGAAACTGAAACTTATTTAGCAGCTTGTCTTCGACTTCCTCAAGGATAAGAGGTGAACTGATGATC
>JACPSE010000177.1 GCA_016193465.1 Deltaproteobacteria bacterium | reverse complement strand
ATGCGCACAAAAGTAACAAAACGCGGACAGGTTTCAGTTCCCTCAGAAGTTCGAAAGAAGCTTCAGATCGGCCCCGACACGACCCTGGAATGGCTGGTCGAAGGGTCCACCGTTAGAGTCATTCCTCTTCCTTCCGACCCCGTAAAGGCCTTTCGTGGTTCTGGAAAGAAAGGGATGGTGGACCGGCTTCTGAAAGATAGAAGGCAGGACCGACAACGAGAAGATGCCTCCTAGAAATACTTTCGTACTCGATACCTCAGCGTTGCTTGCCCTTCGCAGCGACGAACCCGGCGCGGATAGAGTGGAGGCCTTGCTCTTGCAGGCGAAAAGAGACCAATGCCGCTTATTGATCTCTTTCATGACCCGGATGGAGCTTCTCTATCGCGTGTGGCGTGAGGAGGGAGAAGAGGCGGCTCGCGAAGCGCTGCGGTTGGTGGATTCCTTCGCTATTGAGTGGGTGTCCTGTGAACCCGACATCCTTGAAACGGCTTCCCGGTTCAAAGCCCAAGGGCGGTTATCGTTGGCCGATTGTTGGATTGGGGCCACCGCAATTGTCCGTGAAGCAACCTTAGTCCATAAAGACCCGGAATTTATAAGGTTCAAGGAGATTGGCCAGGAAGTTCTCAGGCGATAGGCGGAAAAGAAACGGTTCCATTATCCCTTTTTGGCGAACTCGATCAGGGTATTGATTAACGCATGGTGGGCCGGCCTGAGGGAGGCTGACCGCCGATAGGTCATAGAGATTTTCTCTTTCCCAAAAATGCCCTTCCAGCTTTTAGTTTCATTGATTCTTCCATTGCAGCGGGGGTGCCAATCAAAGTTCTGCATATCACAGAGCTGCGGACGGCTTTGGACGGAGTGTATGACGCTCAGAGCAAAACCAAGCCCAGTTACACCGACCCGACCATCGCAGCCGGACAGACCGTCATCAAAAAGGCCCACATCGCCGAGATCCGAAATGCCATCAGGGATGTGGAGTGATACGTGTTGATAAAATCAAACGGGGGAATTATTTTAGCGG
The DNA here is from genome assembly GCA_016193465.1 of Deltaproteobacteria bacterium. Taxonomy (GTDB): domain Bacteria; phylum Desulfobacterota; class Binatia; order UBA9968; family UBA9968; genus UBA9968. The sequence continues at coordinate 6,726 of JACPSE010000177.1, read as the reverse complement.
CCCGCAAATCGAGATGTAAGAGATGCAAGAAAGGAAAGAGCCATGGTAAGGACACGATCGCTTAAAGGGTGGGTATTTTTTGCCTCAATAGTTTTTATTTTGAGCGGAGGCTCGCTTTCCTATGGCCAGTGGACTGACACAGGGAGCAGTATTTATACCTTAGACAACGTCGGCATTGGGACAACTACTCCAGGGAAACTTCTCCACGTGTCAGGACCAGACGCGGTCGCACAGATCGAGGCAACAAATTCTGGATCAAACGCTGTCATAAGGATTATCGCGCCTAATAACGGAACATCGCGATTTGATTTTGGGGATAGCGATTCAGCAGTTGTCGGGCGAGTAACTTATAGCCACGTGACAAATAGCATGACTTTCCATGTCAATGGTGCCGATAGAGTAACCATTAACAGTGCTGGCAACGTGGGTATCGGAACAGCGAGCCCATCATCGAAGCTCCATGTTGCCGGTGACGCAGTGATAGACGGCAACATTGCGGCCAAGCACCAGGATGTGGCCCTCCTCACAACCGGGCATCATTCTGGGCGAAGCGGGAGAAGATAAGGTGAAGGTGGCGCACGGGGGCAGGGTGAAGGTCAAGGCCGACGCCCAATTCGGGCCGATTTCGGTGGGCGATCTGCTGGTGAGCAGTGAAACTCCCGGCTATGCGATGCGCTCGACGCCGATTGAGATGAACGGCATTCCCATCCACCGTCCTGGCACGATCGTCGGCAAGGCGCTCGAGCCGCTCAAAGAGGGGCAGGGAGAGATCCTTGCGCTGCTGACTTTGCAATAAGCCGGGTCGGCACTCCAGGGATAGAAGGGAGAAAAAAAATGGTCGGGGCGACTGGATTTGAACCAGCGACTTCACGGTCCCGAACCGTGCGCTCTACCAAGCTGAGCCACGCCCCGACGCTATGTACGTTGTACAACTCCAGGCCACGCATTGCAAATGTGAAGCAGAGATCCTCAAATCTCTCTATCTTCATTAACCTAACTAAACTCGTCAGCCCAAAAAACCCAAAAAACTCAATAACCTAACTAACTCTTCCCCTATCGCTCTAGTTTTTGTGCGGCCTTGCGCATAGCGCGGATCGTATCAGCGTAGTCGGATGTTTTAAATATCCCCGAGCCCGAAACGATGACCTCAGCCCCGGCCCCGACCACGCTGCCGATATTATCAGCCTTGATCCCGCCATCCGCTTCAATGAGGAGCGAGAGTTTTCTCTGGTCGATTAGTTGCCGGGCTGCTTTGACTTTCGACAGCACATCCTCTATGAAGGCCTGGCCGGCAAAGCCGGGAAAAACGGTCATCATGAGGATCATGTCAATATCCGAGAAGTAGCGCTCCACTTGATTCAGCGGGACATCAGGGTTGACTGCAAGGGAGGCCTTGGCCCCAAGCTCGCGGATCTTCTTCAAGCTCGCTTTTGGCTCCTTGCAGGTCTCTGGGTGGATGGAGACCCAGTCGGCTCCGGCCTTGATGAACTCCGGGGCGTACTTGTCCGGATCCGTAATCATCAGGTGAACATCCAGGGGAAGGGAGGTCACTTTGCGGATCGATTCCACGACAACTGGCCCGATGGTGATATTCGGGACATAATGGCCGTCCATCACATCCACGTGGAGCCAGTCGGCGCCGGCGCTTTCCACTGCCTGGATCTCGTCTTTGAGCCGGCTGAAATCAGAGGATAAAATCGACGGGGCAATTTTCATCGCATATGCCTAGACAACTCTTCTCATTCTCGCGGCAAAAAAGCCGTCAGTGTTGTGTTTGTGGGGCAAGGCCAAAAAATATTTTCCAGAAGCCAGACTCCCGGCCTCTTCGGGCAGACAGCTTGCCGCGCTCTCCAAAACGAACCCTCTTTGGCGATCAAGAAAATCCTCCACCACCTCCTCGTTCTCTTCGCGTGTAAGCGTGCAGGTGGCATAAACCAGAATCCCGCCCGGTCTGAGATAGGCGGAGATCCGGTTGACGATTTTTTTCTGTAGCCCGCTCAGACGCTGGATGTCTCTTTCCTCTCTACGCCACTTTGCCTCGGGATGCGACCGCAAAGTCCCCAGGCCGCTGCAGGGAGCGTCCACGAGGATGCGATCGTAGGGACCGGCCAACGCTCCCGGCAGCCCTCTGGTTGCGTCAACAAGGAAAGGGCGAACCGAAGTAAGGCCTAACCTTCGCACATTTTGCTTTAGCTTCTCAAGTCCCCGCGCCGAGATGTCCGCCGCTACAACCTCTCCGCGGTCTTGCATCAGCTCCGCGATATGAGCGGTTTTTCCTCCTGGAGCAGCGCAGCCGTCGAGAATCCTCTCTCCGGGCCGGGGGTCCAGAATATAGCCGACGAGCTGTGAGGCCTCTCCCTGGATTTGGAAGAGACCCTGCTCGAACCCTGGCAGTTGATCCGCGGCCGAGCTCTGCTTTAAACATATCCCTTGAGGAGACCAGGGGGCGGGGTCGGCGTTGAAGCCGCCCGCGCGCAGCAGCTCGACCAGGGCCGCTCTGTCTCCTTTGAGCCTGTTGGCGCGCAAGGTTAAAAGAGCCTCCTCATTATTGGCCTGTAAAAGCGACTCGGTCTCGTCTCTGCCGAAATAGTCTAACCACTTTTTTACCAGCCAATCCGGGTGGGACCAGAAATTGGAGAGCTGGGAGACAACATCAGTTTCAGCCGGGGGCTGGCGCTCTTTTTCCCTCAGCACTGTTCGCGCCACTCCGTTGACCAGTCCCCCCGCTTTTTTGCCCCCATGCCTTTTGGCCAGCTCGACGGCTTCGTTCACCGCGGCGTAATCGGGAATCCGATTTAGAAAGAGAAGCTGATAGAGGGTTAAGCGCAGGAGGTTTCTTAGGTAGGGCTTTGTGCCGGCGAGAGAACGGCGCAGCGACCGGGCAAGATACCAGTCGATCCTTCCCCTCCAGCGTAGCGTGCCATAAACCAGTTGAGTCAACAGCGCCCGGTCGCGAGCCGACAGCGCTGTCCTCTTCAAAAGGTGATCGAGAAGGATATCGGCGTAGGCGTTTCTTGTTTCCACCTTAAGAAGGATTTCAACCGCCAGCTCCCGACACCCCTTTTCGCTATTTATTGATTCCGAGGCGCTCCCCTTTTTCAATCCGTGCCCCTTTGAGAAACTCGGCAGCGATGAGTCTCTTTCTATTTTCGAATTGGACCTCTTCCAGGCTTAAGATTCCCTGACCCGCCGCGACCCAAAGCACCCCTCTATCCGCCTTCACGACCTCGCCGGGAGCAGCCTGCTGCTCTGCCGGGATCACGCTGGCACGATGGATCTTAAGGATTCTCTCGCGCAGAAAAGTATAGGCCGAAGGCCACGGATCAAAGCCGCGCACTCGACGTTCAATGACCGCTGCCGGATCAGTCCAGTTAATCTCGCCATCCTCTTTTTTCAACATGGGGGCGTAGGTCGCCTCTTCCTCTCTCTGAGGTTTGGGGGTTGCAGAGCCTTCTCGGAGTCTTCGGATAGTCTCCAACAGCAGTCTCGCGCCTATGGGAATGAGCTTGGCCGCAAGGGAGGCCGCGGTCTCGTCGGGGGCAACAGGGAGCTCTTCTTGCAGGAGAATCGGTCCGGCATCCATTTTTTCCACAAGCCTCATCGTGGTGACGCCGCTTTTTTCCTCGCCCCTGAGGATGGTCCAGGCTACCGGCGCAGCGCCCCGGCATTTCGGCAATAGCGAATAATGCACGTTGATACATCCTTGGGGCGCAAGTTCGAGAACCGAACGGGGCAGGATGCGGCCATAGGCTACGACGGCGATCAACCGCGGCGCCCAACGCCTTAAAGTCTCGAGAAACTCCGGATCACGAACCTTTTCGGGAGCGAGGAGCGGAAGACGGTATTTTTCAGCGACTCTCAGCACGGGCGAAGGGACTTGCTTCTGTCCTCTGCCTGCGGGCCGGGCCGGTTGCGTGACCACGCCGACGACAGGATTGGGCCCTTTTAAGAGCTGTTCCAGAGAGACAGCGGCAGCCTCTGGAGTTCCCATAAAAACAATCGGCCATGATTCAGACATAGGAGTTTCGGGTCGGGAGTTCTAAAGGCTCAGCTTAGACTAAAGGTCACCAAATGTCTAAGTTCTTGAGGGCATTAGGGTGGCGATGACCTGTCGCCCATGTCTGCGGTAGAGCTTGAAATCGTGGTCAAGGGTAAACACAAGGCTATTTTCATATAATTCGGACATGCGGACCAGACAGCCATCGGCAAGCGACATGGGGACGTTGGAGTATTTATCCAACAGTTGAAAGAGCGACTTTGCATGTTCTTCCAAGCGAAATGGAATTTTGACGATCTTCCGATCAACCAGCTCAGCAACCGTCCTGCTGCCGCCCGGCAGGTTGCGTAAGAGAAAACACGATTCCGCGATAACGGCCTCACATGTTAACAATGGCGGTTCTATCTGCGCCAACTGTGACGTGGTCCATTCATGAAATCGATCTCGCCTGTTGATGCTGGCGACGAGAGGACCTGTGTCCAACAACACAGCCCTCATTTGCCGAAGCCCTTCATATGCTTTTTGTGAGATGACAGGTCGGTCGGTCCCTCTACGCGACCAAAGAGGTCTTTACCCAATTCGAGACAAGATTCTGGCCGGATGCTCTTTTCACTCTGAATGTATGTTTCCAGAGCTTCGCGCACCAAGGCGGATTTGCTTGCGCCCCGCTTTGCAGCAACCGCTGCGAGCTTTTCATCGAGAGATTCCGTTAACTTAAGAGACACCGTCTTCATAATTTTGATCCCCTTCGAGGTCGTAATACCCACCTGGCTGTAGGGTAATACCCCCTTCGGGCCATGTCAAGCCCGCTCGTTTCACTCTGCTTTGCCAGAAAAGGCAAAAACTCAAGCCAGGCACGTAAACCCGCCTAAACCATTCTTAAGCTGCTTCGACCTGATCGGAGGGCCAGCTTAAGCGGCGGGTTATACCTATCTCCCCGACCGGTCAATTGTCGCCCGTACTTCGGGTGGGCTTCATGGTCATTGATGTGGTACCCTCTCGACCTTGAGAACGCGAACTGGCGACTTCGCCATTAAAGTCACGACTAGCGGACTCTGAGGCGTGACGGGCGGAGACGCGAATCCTACGTAAAACTGGTTCTTTGTGGATCCGACCACGCCCCATCGCGCCATCGTTTGCATGGCTTGTCCGATGAGCTGAAACCTGCCGTCGGTAATCTGCCCGTCGCAGGTGATAAGAAGGCCCATTGGCTGGACGGCACGTTGACCTGGACAGTCAGCTCCACGGCGAACGGCGCATACTCCCTCGGTGAGGGTATGCGTCGCTGACTCACTCGAAGGTCCTCTGTGAGAGCCGGTTCGCGCACGGGCGCGCTGCTCTCGACTTTCACCTCCACCGGTCTGGTTCGGATTGCGTCTTGAAGCTTGTCACTGAGTTCTTGAATGCGACGGTCCTTGCCTTCGACAACTTCGTCAAGCTTCGCTTTTTCGGCTTGAAGGGCCGCGTACCTTGTCCTCGACTCCTGCAGCTCGCGCTGAACAGAGCCAGTGTTCTCGCGCTGACCCACCCAAGCCAGGAAGGACGCGTAGAAGACGGCGAGCAACATTAACACGATGTACAGGCGCACTGAGATATCTTTACCTCTAAGGCGCTCGAATATCCCAAGCAGTGTGATCACGGCGGCCCCGCCCATAAGCACGAGCCAATGGGACGCCACGGCCCACAGAAACGAGATGAAATCGCGCATTCCCTACTTGCTTGCGGTTTTCACGTTGCGGCTAACGCTTCGGGTGAGCCGCGCAGCGTTTATTGCATTGAGATGTTCTCCGGCCAAATCTCACGCACTGACAGGGGTCAGGCTGAACACGCGGGATAAACGCATGGCACTTTTCAGATCGCCCTGACGCAGCGCCGAACGAACGTCATCCAGCTTATAAGCATCCTCCAACGACAAGTACGGCGACCAACCTTCGTCTGTCTCGATGAGTTCAATGTCAACTTCGGCCACGTATTGTCCCTCATGGACAAGTTTTGTATGGCGCTTTTTTCTCATGTTTTCCTCCTTGTGAAATCTTCAGACCACAAATCGGGATTAGGTCTGTAGGCAGTGACAACAACCGCCGGTGACGAGAGATTCTTCGGAATTCCCCAAACGACATGAATTGGCTGCTGGTTGAGATCCTTTTGCAGCACGAGAACACAGGGTCCCTTCACATACGTAGGATAGTCTTCGACCACAACACCGTCGAGAACACCAGCCAAAACATCCCTAACCAGGATGTCTTCGTCAGACATCTCATCGTAGCCATGGTCGGATATCCTTACCTCCCCGCGCTGAACCAGAGCACGAACCTTGTCGAAGGTCATACTCATGCCGGAAGTTTACCCTGAGTGCTATAGGTCCGGCAAGTGCAACGGCGAGGCGAGCAACTTGGCGTCTTTTAGACGGAGAACTAGTGAGTATATTGGTCAGTCATGTACTACTACCAAATTCCCCAAAACAGCGGCGATTCTCCTGCCTTCTCAAGGACTTGTCAAGCCTGTCCTTAAAACCGCCTAGCCGACAAACACTGACCAGGATAATCCCAATATACCTGCAATGGACCATGATCTATGTTAGTAGCGAATCCGCCGGGCTAAGGGCGGCCTTTGGTGCCAGGCATGCCTTCTTGCCTTTACACCTCGTCGCAAACTTTAATCATTTCTCCCGGAGAAAGGATTTCAAGAGATCGGCAGGGCTAAGGATTCGTATGCCTTGGTATTGTTTG
>JACPSE010000176.1 GCA_016193465.1 Deltaproteobacteria bacterium | reverse complement strand
GGCGATAGCCCTGGTCTTGTTGGATTTAAGGATAGGAATATGCCCCCAGAATTCTATTCCAGCCCTATCTTCGGGCCGGGGTCCGGTTGACTGCACGTTATCGGATACTGTCCGGCCCAAAAAGGGGCTGCGGGGCAAGTCCGCTTTTGCTGACAGCCACTGGAGGCTCTCAAACCCGGGCTAGCTCATCATTCTACTTTTGAGGTGACGGAAAAGGTGTCTTACACCTTTTTTCTTCCAGACTGAAGGAAAAAGAGGATATAGGATGAGAAAGCCGCGTAAAAAGCGGTCGCAGTCTTCAAAAGTGAAGCGCCCCGGAGCGCCAAAGAGCGCAATACGGGATTTAAAAATAGGGTTCCGCGCGCTTCATGTCCCCATTTTCACGGCGGCAGCCAAGTCCATAGTTGCTTGGGGAGAAGACAAAAACCAGGACGGCAAGATAGATCACTTATGGCTGGATATAAACCGCGACGGAATACCCGAAGCCTGTTTTGTTGATGAAGACAACAACGGCGTCTTTGAAAAGGCGTATATTGATCTCAACAGTGACGGAATCGTAGATGGCTTCGTTGAAGACCTGGATAAAGACGGCAAATTCGACCGCATGAAATACGACCGCGATGGGGACGGCAAGTTCGATACGGAAGTGCGCGATCTCGACGGCGACGGCGTGTTCGACTTCGCTAAAGAGTCTACGCCTCTTCCGAATACCGAGCCGGTTCCTAGCATGCCTGTGCCAAGCGAACCGCCTGATTATATCTAGCCTATATCGCCCGAAGAAGTCCGTACCACCGGACTAGGTTAGCTGGAAGCCGGAAGTCATCGAGGTCGCTGCGCCTCCGATATCAAAGGAACTAAAGAGACGCTGGTCTTACTTCATCAGAAAGGTCTATGAGACCGATCCCCTTACTTGTCCTAAGTGCCAGGGAGAGATGCGGATCATCAGCTTCATCGACCAGCCTGATGTGATTAAAAAGAGCAAGTCGTATCTCTGAGAAAACGAACGACTCAGATTCACTAATCACGCCGCCTTTCCTTCCCTCAGCGTGCTTACCACTCGTTCGGCGAAGGCGCCAATCTTGACACCTCGGTTGTAAAGCTCTCGACAAATGCGATCCAGCCTCCGTATTCTGACCTGTTGATCTATGTAAGGGTCTTCGCTGTACCAGAGATCCGGCGGAATAACATATCTGTGTTCGGCGTAGATCTGCTCCTTATCGCCTCGAAACCGAATCTTGTACTCGTCCGGATTATTGAAGTACTCGCTGCCCCCGGCAAGAATGATTGTGTTGATGCCTTCCACCAGATCGATGTAATCCTTGCAGCGCACGAGATTCTCAATGGTCTCGTCAACATCTTGCTCGGTTTCTCCCGGTACGCCGAGAACGATGTTAACTGTAGTCCGTATACCCGCGTTGTGGCAGTCACGCAGGTTCTGAAATACATGGTCCATGTTGTTGCTCTTTTTCTGCAGGCGGAGGGCGTTTTTCGACCACGCGTCGACACCGAATCGCAGATGCTGGAAACCGGCCTTGCGGAGATGGTCGAAATACTCTCCGGTGTTGTGCTTGGAGATTCTCAACTGGCCCATGATATTCGCCCTCAGATCGCGCTCGATCAGGGCTGAGCATATGTCATATAAATATTGATGATCCCCATTCAGGTCACTGTCATTGAAATGGAATATCGAGGGAAAGCGCTTCTCGGAAATCCAGAATGTGATCTCATCGGCCACATCCTTGGGCGAGCGCCGTCTAAACGCAAAAGCCTCGGCACAAAAGCGACAGCGGCTCCAAGAGCAACCGCGCGTTGATGTAATAGGGATCAGGCACTGCCCGTCATAGGTGCGGTAAAGAGACTTGTCCGTCCATTCATATCTGGGGAATTCTATGCGATCCAGTTCGGCAAGCTCCGGGGTCGGCATCCATACCCGGCCCGGTGAATCAAATCGGGACAGGAAGCCCGGCAGGTTCCCCGGCCGTTCGCCTCTGGCCAAGCCTGTAACGAGGGCTTCGAGCGTCAGTTCCGTATCCCCGATCGCCATGTAATCAAAATCAGGAACCAGGTACGGCCCGATATCGTGGTATTTGCAGTCGTACCCGCCAACCACGATGACGATTTCAGGCGCCCGCCTGCGCAATACCTCGATCATTCTGTTGACGAGCTTGCGGCTGTTGGCCTGTACTGAAATACCGACCGCCTTGGGCTGCTTGTCAACGATACCGTTGATGACTTCGCCGAGTTGCGCCAGAAAGTAATCCACCACGTCTGAGCGTTCCCATTCATGCGTATTGGTGTTGTCCCATGGGTCATCTGACAGAACGTAACCGCTAGACAGCGAGATCGGAGCGCCACCGAGAATCCGCTCAGAGTGGTAGCGATGATAGCCGATGATATTCAAATCAATAGTCTGAAAAGATATCCCGCATTTCTTGAGGATGTTGTGAACGTAGCCGATTCCATTCGGCATCATTGGTATGTAACGTGGCGGCGACTCGATGAGAAGCAAATCCAGACCGCGTTCGATCTCGACATCCGGAATGCGTATGGGGTAGATGTGGCGATTACGCGCCGCGCGGTGAATTCTTCTAAGTAGCGGAGCGGCCGGTGAAGACCTGAGGTAATCCAGGATCATCCGGGGCGAATTTTGCTCGACCAAGGAGACTGAGGTGCCGATTGCCCGCGCAAAATACTGCCTCAGCGTGTTGGCTTGGCCTTTCATTCTGCTCACCACGGCTTGTCCTTGTTTAGAGAATGCGCTGGGCTAGTCAAAGGATTCCGTAGGGTCACCCGCGGACCTTATAAACAATTACATTTATAGTGATACCAGGTCACAGGATACACAATCGCGCCGCAGAACTCAAGGGACCAGCCGTCTACGCCCACTTATGACCGAAACCTTCTAAGAATCGTCCGGGCCGCGCTGCGAAGCAGAGAAAATTCTTGCCGCGGTTGGGCGGTGGCAATGCTGGCAGAGCCATCCAGCAAGCTTTTTTCGTAGGGCGTCGCATAGGCAAACGCCAGATGTCTGCCGTCCCGATGAAAAAGCCGGCCTGTCGGTCCCCCGCGCGGGTGCGACAGCAGCGCGAGCGCCATGCTCACCACTGAATAGGGGCTGACGGACAATCCTTGGTTCATCTCGGTGCGGGCCTCGCCCGGCACCAGCACGTTGATCTGGATGTCCGCTTCAGGCCAGCGCGCCTCAGCCTCCGCCGCGAGGTTGCAGGCTAGGCTGTTGAGCGCCGCCTTTGTGACGTTGTAAATCCCATAGGCCGGCGTGAAAGCCCAGCCTGCCTCAGAGGACATGAACAGCACGCGTCCTTCGCCGTGTTTCGCGACTTGCGGCAACAGCAGCGCGCTCAGGTGCCAGTGAGCCGTGACGTTGGTGGCCAACATCCGGCCCCAGCGCTCCAGGGAAGCATCGGTGAGCGGCCAGCGGGTGGACTTGGATTCTGGTAGCGCCGCGTTGTTGACCAACCCGTAGATTGATCGACACCTGCCGGTCACCTCCAGGACCGCGGCGTCAAGCCGAGCGGGATCGGTAAGATCGGCGGGAACCGGTATGAACCTTTGCGGATCTGCCCCGTAATCTGCTGCCTCGGTGACAGTTTCCCGCAGCTTTTCGACCCGGCGACCGGTCAGGAATACCTCGGCGCCAGCGCAGCCGAGCGCCACCGCAATGCACCGGCCGTAGCCCGTGCCCGCACCCGTGATCCAAAACGTTCTGCCGGCGAGCGTTTGCCAGCGAGCGGTGGGGAGGCCGTAACGATGGCTGCGCCACTCACGCGGGTCGGCACGCTCGAGGATACCAGCACTGGCCGAGACCTTCTCCTGCATGGCAAGAATGAATCAGGCCGCCGTGACCTTCTGTAGCTTATCCCCCTCTTCAAGAAATCGACTATTAATTCTCTTCTTAATTCGCAATTTAATAAGGAAGTTGATCGACCGAGACTATTCAGCCCTGGTGTCGGCTGTTCAGAGCTTGTCCGGGTCCAGGGGCGCTGTTTTACCAGCCCGATAGTCCTCAAGAACCTGATCGAAAACTATTTTACATAATACCCGGTGCTTCGTCTATACTAATTTTATTCTACCAACTCGCCCACGACTTGCCGAAGTAGGTCCCGGCGGGCCAGACCTGGAAATACGCTTGCCTGTGGGAAAGCTAAGGCGTAAGATTCCTTTCTAAATTTCGAGCTTCATCTGGTAACTCGGGAAAGGTCAGCTCACATTGGTCCTTAAGCTTTCATGAAGGTTTTAGTCGTTGGCAGCGGGGGAAGAGAGCACGCGCTGGTCTGGAAGATCAGCCAGAGTCCGAAGGTAAAAAAAATCTATTGCGCTCCGGGAAATGGCGGCATCGGGAAGATGGCAGAGCTGGTTTCCGTCGGGCCGGAGGAGATCGAGAAACTTGCCGACTTTGCAGCCAGAGAAAAGATCGATCTCACCGTCGTTGGCCCGGAACTCCCTCTGACCCTGGGCATTTCGGATCTCTTTAAAAAGAGAGGGCTAAAGATCTTCGGCCCCGATCGTGAGGCGGCGAGACTGGAAGGAAGCAAAGCCTTCGCCAAAGACATTCTAAAAGAGAACCATATCCCTACTGCCTCGTTTGCCACTTTCTCGGACGCGACCTCGTCCAAGAAGTATCTAGCCGATCAGCCGTCGCCTTATGTGGTTAAGGCCGACGGCCTCGCCGCCGGCAAAGGAGTTATCATCTGTGCTGACCGGAAGGAAGCTGAAGCTGCCATAGATGATATCTTAGTGCGCAGACTCTTTGGTCAGGCAGGCGAAAAAGTAGTGATAGAAGAATTCCTTCAGGGTGAAGAGGCCTCCTTTATGGCCTTGACGGACGGAGAGCACATCCTCTCGCTGGCCTCGTCGCAAGACCACAAGCGCGTGTTTGATGGGGACCGGGGGCCGAATACCGGCGGTATGGGCGCCTACTCTCCGGCGCCGGTTGTCACTCCTGAGGTTCATTGCCGTATCTTGGATGAAATCCTTGGGCCCCTGTTGGCAGGACTCAAAAAAAAAGGTGTTCACTACGCGGGCGTGATTTACGTCGGGCTCATGGTTACCGACAGCGGTCCGAAGGTTTTGGAGTTCAACGCTAGATTCGGTGATCCCGAGTGCCAGCCGATTATGATGCGGCTGAAGAGCGATCTGGTTTCTCTCTTGGAGGCGACGATTGAGGGTAAACTGCATCAGGTCAAAGCGGATTGGCATCAGGATCCTGCCGTCTGCGTCGTCCTGTGCGCTCAAGGCTATCCCGGCTCGTATGAGAAGGGGAAAGAGATCCGAGGGCTAGAAAAACTGGAGTGTTGGCAAAGGGGTTCCGTTTTTCACGCCGGGACAACCGGGAAGCAGGGTCACTTCTTAACTTCCGGAGGCCGCGTCTTAGGCGTGACCGCGCTGGGTGGCAATATTCAAGAGGCCGTGCGGGAGGTCTATCGGGCCGTTGGCGAGATCGAATGGGAGGGGATGCACTACCGCAAGGATATCGCTGAGAGGGCGTTAAAAAGAAGTTAGCTTTCAGCATTCAGCTTTCAGCGGTCAGCCAAATCCCTTTAACCAGTCAAGAATGGATTTCGAGCTGATAGCTGAACGCTGAGGGCTACTCGCAAACCCGAAACCGAACCTGTTCGGAGGTACCGACATGGCGCAGAAACCACTGCATCCCAAGGTGGGGATTTTGATTGGCAGCGACTCCGATCTGAAGGTAATGCGGGAGGCGGAGAAGCGGCTCGATTATTTCGGCATTCCGTACGAGACGCGTATCCTTTCCGCCCATCGCACGCCGCACAAGACTCAGGAATACGCCTCCGCTGCGGCCGGCCGCGGCATCGAGGTCATCATAGTCGGCGCCGGGGCAGCGGCCCATCTGGCTGGCGTGGTGGCCGCGCATACGACGCTTCCAGTCATAGGAGTTCCCATCGATTCTTCCAGCCTCAAAGGGCTGGATGCTTTGCTCTCCACCGTGCAGATGCCCGCCGGCGTGCCGGTCGCGACTATGGCCATCGGCAAAGCGGGGGCGGCGAATGCCGGGATCTTTGCCGCGGCGATCCTTGGATGCAAGGATTCCCGCTTTGCTAACAAGCTGGCGCGGCTCAAAAAGGAGATGGCCTCGGGTGTCGAAGAAAAAGATCGAAAGCTCAGAAGAGCAAGACCGCGGTAAATTCTTCTCCCGGGCCGTCGATGCGCTGAGGCGCGGTGACGCGATCGTTTTTCCCACGGAGACCTTTTACGGCCTGGGGGCTGACGCCCTAAACGAGGTCGCTGTGGGGCGGGTCGTTTCCCTGAAAGGCCGGAGCCCGGAAAATCCGATTCCGGTTATCATCGCGGGCCGCGGAATGCTTGAGAGCCTCGTGGCGGATGTACCGATTGTAGCGCAAAAACTCATGGACCGCTTTTGGCCCGGACCTCTGACTTTGGTTCTTCCGGCAAAAAAAAATCTCCCGGCGCCGCTTCTGAACCGTAGCGGGGGCATAGGGGTACGAATCTCCAGCCATCCGCTCGCCACTCGCCTGGCGCGCGGGCTGGGTCGCCCGCTTACGGCAACCAGCGCGAACCCATCGGGGAAGGAGCCGGCCCGGAGCGTCGAAGAAGCCACCAGCTATTTTTCCGGTAAGGTCGATATTTTTCTCGACGGGGGGAGACTGGAGGGGAGGAGAGGTTCGACTGTTGTCGAGATCACTGAAGGCAAGGTGAGGATCATCCGGGAGGGAGAGATCAGTTCGCTGGAACTAAAAAAGACACTCGCTGCTAAAGGCTGAGCTGGGTATCTTTTTTATGCCCTGTCATTTTAGCTTCCGTTTCAAGCTCTTTTATGGCCTGAGCCGGAACTCCGGGGTCTTGCGGGCGCCTAAGCCTGCATGCGCCCCGGACACTGAGATTTAGATGCCAGACTTACATTCCAGCAAACAGATCCGGCTCGATAAATGGCTTTGGGCGGCGCGTTTTTTCAAAACCAGAAGCGTTGCGGCAGAGGCGGTCGAAAGTGGAAAAGTGCATCTCAACGGCAACCGCACGAAACCCAGCCATGTGGTTCGAGTCGGTGACGAGCTTCAAATCAGGCGCGGCCCTTATGAGTGGGGCGTCGTCGTGCGCAGTGTTTCACCCCAGCGAGGTCCGGCAGCCCAGGCGCAGTCGCTTTATGAGGAGAGCGAGGAGAGCAAGCAAAACAGAGAAGCGCTCGCCAACGAGCTTCGCTTCCAGGGCCGGATCGTGTCGGAGATAAAAGGCCGCCCCTCCAAAAAAGCCCGCCGCGATCTCCTCCGCTTCACGCGCCGGGGATAGCAAAACTCTCGTGGCTGTTTAAGGGCTGTGCCTGAAGGCATTCTTCCCGGCAAATACCGCTCTCTTGCCCAACTCCTCCTCGATTCTCAAGAGTTGATTGTATTTGGCCGTTCGCTCGCCGCGGCACGGGGCTCCGGTCTTGATCTGCCCGGCATGGGTCGCCACCGCCAGATCGGCGATCGTAGTATCCTCCGTCTCTCCTGAGCGGTGCGAAATCACCGTCGTGTAGCCGGTTTTTTTTGCCAGGTGCATCGTTTCGAGAGTTTCGCTCAGCGTGCCGATCTGGTTTAGTTTAATCAGGATCGAGTTGGCCACCCCCGATTCAATCCCCCGCTTAAGTCTCTCCTGATTCGTCACGAAGATATCGTCCCCAACGATTTGGATCTTCTTTCCCAGGAGATCTGTGAGCATTCTCCATCCGTCCCAATCATCTTCGGCAAGGGGGTCCTCTAGGGAGATAATCGGATATTTTTTCGCCCACTCCTCATACAGACGGAGCATCTCCTCTATGCCTCTTTTGACACCGTCAGATTTCTTAAAAACATATCGACCGTCTTCGAAAAGCTCGCTCGCGGCTACATCCAGCCCCAGGGCGACCTGCTCCCCAAGCCGGTAGCCGGCCTGGGTGACGGCCTCTAAGAGCAGCTCTATCGCCTCTTCGTTGCTTTTTAGGCGGGGAGCGAATCCCCCTTCGTCGCCGGCGCTCGTGGAGTAGCCTCGACTCTGCAATATTTTTTTAAGGGTTTGAAAGATCTCCGCGGCCGCCCTCAATGCCTCGGCGAAACTGTTCATCCCAAAGGGAGTAATCATAAACTCCTGCACATCCACATTATTGTCCGCGTGCGCACCGCCGTTCAGGACGTTCAGCATCGGCACCGGCAGGGTTTTGGCCCGCGGGCCGCCGAGATAGCGGTAAAACGGCAGACTCTCATGCTGTGCCTGTGCCTTGGCGGCGGCGAGGGATACGCCCAGGATGGCGTTGGCCCCCAGGTGGCCCTTGTTCGGTGTCCCGTCCAGCTCGATCATAAAACGGTCGAGCTCTTCCTGATCCTTTGCCTCCCGCCCCCGAAGGCGCGGTGCAAGAATCCGATTGACATTGCCCACCGCCCGCCCCACTCCCTTTCCCAGGAAACGCTTATCTCCATCTCTCAACTCAACCGCCTCGTGCTCGCCCGTGGAGGCTCCCGAGGGGATCGTCGCCCGACCGAGCGTGCCGTTTTTGAGTGTCACTTCCACCTCTATCGTGGGCTGTCCGCGGGAATCTAAAACCTCGCGGGCATGAACCCTTTGGATCTTCATTGTTCACCTCCAAATTTCCGTGCGCGTGATTCTTGTTCGTGCGGGCATATCGGCAATGGTTTCAAAGCAAGCAGAGAACAATAAAATGTGCTATATTGCATCTGTTTCCTCCCTTGAACTATGCCCCAAGCCAAAAGATCGCGACCCTGGACGCTTTATATCTTTTGCGCCCTGATCCTTATCTTGTCTCTTTTCACCACCTTCGGCGAGAGAGGGCTGCTCCATCTCTGGCATCTTAGGGGGGAGCAGAAAAGGCTCGACGAGTCCAACTTTGTGCTGCAAAAAGAAAATGAGCGCCTCCGGGAGCGCATCCACCGCCTTCGCCATGACGACCTGTATCTCGAAAAAATCGCACGCGAGGACTTAGGCCTGGTCCGACCGGAAGAGATTATCTACCGCTTTACCTCCCTGGAGTCAAAGAGGAGCCGAGGCAGGGCCCTCAGCGAGCTTCCTTCTGAATCGTCCCAGTCATCGGAACAAAAAGAACGCCAGTAATATTCTCAACTTCCTGTCTGCCTCCCCGTTTTCTTATCCGAATCAATCTTTGGCTCTGGTGCTCGCCTCCCAGCGGCATGACCAGGCGTCCTGCTTCACGGAGCTGGCGCCACAACGGTTCGGGTACCTTCTGCGCGGAAGCTGTAACCAGAATCGCGTCAAAGGGCGACATTTCCGGCCAGCCGAAAAATCCATCCCCCACTTTGACCCCGACGTTGCTGTAGCCGAGCCGCGCCAGGACAGCTCCGGCCTTTTCGGCCAGGGCGGGAACAATCTCGATGGTGTAGACCTCTTTCGCTAAATGGCTCAGCACGGCTGCCTGATAACCTGAGCCCGTGCCTATCTCCAGCACCTTTTCGCCCCCTTTTAGTTCCAACAGTTCGGTCATCAGCGCCACAACATAGGGCTGAGAGATGGTCTGGCCTTTGCCTATGGGCAAGGGACGGTCTTCATAAGCTGAGCTCCGGTGTTTTTCCATAACGAAGAGATGACGCGGGACCTGGCTCATGGCCTCGAGCACCTTTGGATCTTTGATCCCGCGCGACCGAAGGTCATTCTCGACCATCGCGCGTCTGGCTCCGGCCACTGCGTCCTCTTCGCCCTGCCCGCCCCCCCACGGTCGCGCAGGACTGAGATAGGAGAAAAATAGCAAAAGGGAAAGAACGCCCGCGGCGAGGAGGATCTTATTAAGGATTGGGCCTGAAGACAAAGTGGTAGTATTCATCCATATCCATTAGGGACTTGATTTCGGATTCGTCTTCTAATTTCACTTCGATCAACCATCCCTCGTTGTAAGGATCTTCGTTGATGATGGAAGGGAGGCTCTCCAGGTCAGGGTTGACCGCGAGCACCGTGCCCGAAACCGGGGCAATCAATTCGGAGACCGTGGCGACTGATTCCAATTCCGCGAAGGGCTCGCCCTTCTCCACCTTGTCGCCTACGTCGGGAAGCTCGACGGAGATAATCTGGCCCAATTCACTCTGGCCGTAGTTCGTCAGGCCAAAGAACACGTGCTGATCTTCAATGCCAACCCAGACGTGATCCTGGCTAACTTTCAGTGCCCTTTCCATGGCCAACTATTTTCTCACTATATGGGTTGCTTTTTTCCTGTCAAGACATAAAAGAACAAAATAGAGCTGAACGTTGGCGCGAAGAGAGGGAGGGGTTTACGGCTCTGCCGGCAAACGATAGAAGAGGAAAATTTCCTCGTGACAAAGTGGCTGGAAATTTTGTATAGAGTAGACCATGGATAAAAAGAAATGTGCAGAGATTATTGTGCGGGGGCTAAAAAAAGCCGGGATCGACCTTATAGAGAGCTAATGGAGAGCTAAAGGAGAAGGATAGTTTCTTTCCGGCTTGTATCTGACGACTGGCGAAACAAAGAAAGGGGCGACCCGACCTATCGCCCCTTC
>JACPSE010000175.1 GCA_016193465.1 Deltaproteobacteria bacterium | reverse complement strand
GTTCAAAGGCGGTCATCTGCGTCTGCGCACCGGCAAAGAGCAGGCCTCGCTTTGTTTCATAGTAGCTAACCTTCAGCATAACAGGGTGGCCCGATGCTTCCGCATCGCGCACTCGTTGCATCACCAAAGGGTTTTTCTTGACGGAAGCTCAGGGTCAGATCTTGGACCATGCACTTCTGTTCTAATGTCAATCCCGAAAACAGCCGCATAACGGTTGACCTGCCCATTGGTTTACCGCTGTTCAATCCTTTGCTAGCGGCCTCTTAAGGATTCGTTCCTTCCCGGCGTCTTTTAAAGGAGTCAATTCCCCGTTCCAGCAGTATTGCTGTAAAATGGCTTGGCACCAGGCGAGAGGCAGCTGTCCGGTCACCGGAAAGTTGACGCGGAGGATGTTTAAGGATAGGATATTTTTACCATGACAGCGATTGCTAAGAAACTAGACGAAAAGCTTACCCGGTGGGCGCCCGAGACGGCTAAGAAAGTCGAGCGGCTTGTAGCTGAAATCATTGACTTGGCCGACCACGATGCGCTCGACCTGGCTCGTTCCCGCGAGGTCGAGCAGGAAGTGCTCGACATTATCGATGAACCCAAAGCAGGGTGAGGTCTGGCTGGCGGACCTGGGTCTTGCCGCCAAGACTCGCCCTGTTGTTATCCTTTCCCGAGACGACCCCCAAGCACCCCGCGCACTTGTCGTTGATATTCCGCTCACCACGCAAAATCGCCGCAGCCATTATGAGATTGAAATTGGCAACCTCAGGTTTCTTAAGGAAGCGTCCGTTGCAAACGTTCAAGGCATCGGTTCTATTCCAGTGGCTCGCTTGCAGCGAAAACTCGGCTCGCTTCCTGCCGAAACTCTGCATAAGATCAAGGAAGCTATCCGTTTCGCGTTTGATCTGTAATATTTTCCGGGGGGATAATGAGATCGAAAGCCTTGTTTATCTCCAGCGCCTTATTCAGTCGCCCTCCCCATTTGCTCACGCGCTGTTCAATCCTTTGCCAGCGGCCTCTTAAGGATTCGTTCCTTCCCGGCGTCTTATAAAGGAGTCAATTCCCGGTTCAGAGCGGATAAGCTGGGGTCCTATAGATTTTTACCGATGAGTTCACCCGGGTAGAGGGCGAGAAGAAACTCTTCACAGGGAATGCACAAAATACCATCTTTCATTAGCCGCTCTTTGCCGCGGTAAAGCAGATAAGCTTTGCTTTGCGGGTAGTCTTCTTTGAACGATCTCAAACCCCGCAGGTCCTGCGGTTGGAGACGAGCCGTGTTCTTGGTCTCGATAGCAAACAGTCCGTCGGGTCCGTATAAGACGAAGTCCACTTCAACCCCGCCTCGTGTCCGCCAAAAGTGCGGCGTGAAGCTGCGGCCGGAATAGTCGATCCAGGCTCTAAGATGCTCGGCTACCAGCCCTTCAAACGCGTGTCCATCGATCTCTGCAGGACGGTCCAGCGGTCCCTTGGGGCGCAGAGAGCGGTAAACTCCCGCATCAAAAAGATAAAACTTGGGGTGACTAACCACGGCCCGCTTGGCCCGTTTGGAAAAAACGGGCAACCGATAAGCGAGAAGGAGGTCCTCCAGGACGCTTATGTACCCTTCGACAACTTTGCGTTCGACCTGGCACTCGCGCGCGATATTGGTGATGTTGAGCACTGACGCGTGGGAGAAACTCACAGCTTCGAGAAAGCGCGTGAAGTTTCCGATGTTTCTCACCAGGCTTTCCATTTGAACTTCTTCGCGCAGGTACAGGGCCGCGTAGGTTTGGAGAACCTTGTTTGGGTCGGCCGAATCCAGCACCACCGGCAGCAGCCCGTGGTCAAGGGCGTCTTCGAGTGAAAAGGCCTTGCCGAGTTCCGCGGCCATGAACGGATGGAGCGAACAGAGAAGGGCGCGGCCCGCCAGCAAGTCTATTCCTGTGCGTTTCAACTTGCGAGAGCTCGATCCGGTCAAAACAAAGCGCCACCCGCTCTTGCTCTCGATCAGTGCGTGCACCAGGTCGAGCAGGTGAGGAATTTTTTGGATCTCGTCGATGATCACGGTCGTGCCTTTGCCCGCTGCGAGAAGTCTTTCCCGGAGACGTTCGGGATTGGCTGAATAGGTGCGGAACACCTCGGGGTCTAGAAGGTCCAAATAGATAGCGTCCTTGAAGTGGCGCCGTACCAGAGTCGATTTTCCTGTTCCGCGCGGTCCGAAAAGGAAAAAACTTTGTTTTGGAGGTCTAAAAAAACGGTCTATTGTTTCCATTTAGAGCCTCAAAGTGGAAGTGCACTACCCAATATACAGATCAGGATGCTTCCTGTCAAGTTGGGTCTTCTGCTCAAATCGCCGGGAGGAGCGTGGGCACCCAGCCTTTTTAAAAAAGACCGATTCTCTCTTGACAAGCTTCCATAATTCCCATATACAGTAGTTTTGCCCGGTTCCGGGCAGGCTCTTCGGTCTTTGAAAACTAAATAGTAGCACCTACCCAATCATTGCCAATCATTGGGTGGGAAGGTTTAGGGCTTCTGTTAAAGCCAATGGGCACAGCTATCAAATCATTCAGTTAATCCTCCGCTAAGGCGGATTAAAAAGTTTAACTGGAGAGTTTGATCCTGGCTCAGAACGAACGCTGGCGGCGTGCCTAACACATGCAAGTCGAACGAGAAAGTCCCGCAAGGGATGAGTAAAGTGGCGCACGGGTGAGTAACACGTAGGTAACCTGCCTCTAAG
>JACPSE010000174.1 GCA_016193465.1 Deltaproteobacteria bacterium | reverse complement strand
ACCGCTTCTGCGGCGTACGGACATATTACTCATTTCGATACGGGGAAGGCAGACCACCCAACTAAAAAAGAATACATGGAAATAAGTATTGTGTCCCTGGATTTCAAGGAACTGTGGGGTCAGTCAGGAACTGTGGGGTCAGACTTCGACATCTCGACTATCTCAAAAGGATTCCAGAGCAAGTCAGTAGGGTAACCAAGATTGTTGAGTCATAGAAGTCTGACCCCAGCCGTCTAAGCCCGCCCTCCTCAGACAAACCAGTCCATCTGATAGAGAATCGGGCTCCCGTCCTCAGTCCGATCTATACTCGGGCAGATCCTTTACCCCATCGACGGGGCAACTTCCACGTTCCCTTCTGCCCTACCTATCGGCTGACTCTTTAGACGAAACTCACAGCAATTTGCTAAATTAGGACAGTACCAAGAGCCGGAACGCCTTGACTTCATGCCCGCGCCTATAATAGCAACACGTGAGGCATAAGAGAACGGTGTGGCTCAATGAAACCCGCTACAACGGCGCTGTCGTCCGCAGGGCGGCCCCTTTGGGGAGAGCTCCGGCAGAACCTTATTCTGATCCTGCTGACCCTCTTTCTCCTTTTGGTCATCCTTATCCCTCTCGTTCGCCTGTTGATCAGTAGCTTCCAGCTCGGCCACCCTGCCGTTCCCGAAGGATGGGCGCTGCAAAATTATGTCGCGGCCTACTCCCTGCCCATCTTCTACAGTGCCTTGGGGACAACGATCTGGCTCTCCGCCATCGGCACCGTCATCACTGTTACGATCGCCTTCTTCTTTGCCTGGCTCATCGAGCGCACGGACATGCCGCTCAGAAATCTGGCCTGGACCCTGATCCTGATCCCGATGGCGGTACCGGGAGTGCTGTTCGCCCTGGGGTGGACGCTGCTTCTCTCTCCCCGGGTGGGAACGATTAACGTTCTTCTGAGAAGCGCCCTGGATTTCGTAGGCATTCATTTCAGCGAAGGCCCCCTGAACATCTACTCTCTGGGAGGGCTTATTTTTCTCGACGGCCTGCGCGGGGTGCCCACGGTCTTTCTCATGGTCGTGGGCGCCTTCCGCATGATGGATCCTAGCTTGGAAGAGGCGGCCAGGGTGGCCAAGGCAAATCTAAAGGAAACCTTTTTTCAGGTGACCCTGCCGGTTCTGCTCCCGGCCGTTCTGGTGGCAGCCATGTACTCCTTTATTTCCAGCATGGATTCTTTTGAGGCGCCGCTAGCCGTCGGGCTGCCGGCGGGCATCTTTGTCATGGCGACTCTGATCTATTTTACCGCGCGCCTTCAGGACCCTGTGGATTATGGTCTCGGAGCCGTTTACGGGATCAATTACATGCTTATCTTGATCTTCTTGCTCGTCGGATACCGCCGGGCCGTGCGCTATTCGGAGCGATTCTCGACCGTCACCGGAAAGGGCTTCCGTCCCAGGGTTATCTCCATCGGGAGGCTTGGCCACCTCGCGCTGGGGTTGTTTCTCATCTACTTCCTGCTTACGGTCGTCGCTCCTTTTGCCATCTTGCTTTGGGCTTCCTTGCTGCGCAGTTACCGCTCGCCGTCTTTCGATGCGCTGCAATTTGTCTCTTTTGCCAACTATCGCCTGGCATTTTCGAACCCGCACTTGCTGTCAGTGATCTGGAATACTTTAGCATTAACGGGGATCACGGCTACGGCAACCATGGTGCCGGCTTTTTTCGTTTCCTGGATCGTAGTAAGAACGAAGTTGCGCGGCAGGGCCGTCCTGGATGCTATCATGTTTCTGCCGCATTCCATCCCCGGGATCGTCATCGCGTTGGCAATGATTATGGCCTATTTGAGCCCGCCCTTGAAATACCTGGGCATCTACGGGACGCTCTGGATCGTCGCCATGGGTCTGATCGTGAACTATATCGCCTTCGGCACGCGCCTGATGAATAGCGCCATCATGCAGATCCAGAAAGAGCTTGAAGAGGCGGCCTACGTGTGCGGCGCCACGCCGGTCCGCACCATGACTGCCGTTACCCTACCCTTGCTGTTTCCCGCCTTTGCCGCGGGCTGGGTGTGGGTGGCTGTGCACAGCCTCCGCTCGTTCTCTATTCCCCTGATGCTGGCGAGCAGGCGCAACGAGGTTTTCGCGGTGCTGGTGTGGCAGTCTTGGGCGGAAGGGGATGTCTCCCTGGCGGCAACGTTGGGGACCATGCTGATGGTTGCGCTCATCCCTCTGACCGTGGTGATGCGCCACTTCATCGTTCGAGTCAGCGGGCAACAGAGTTGATGCATAATGGCCTGATCCGGATCCTATAGAAGGAGGAAAATCGCATGTTACGCGGGAAGCTGCGCCTCGCCCCGGCCTGTTACCATGTTCTTCATCTCATCCCTGCAATGGTGGCCCACGAAATGAATTTCTTCTACGATGAGGGTCTTCGGGATGCGGATGGATTTCCCGCCCATGAAATCATTCCTGGAGGGTTGGTGCCTTTTGGGTTGGAAAAGCTGGGTCTTGCCCAGGCCATGAAAGAGAAGTCGATCGATATCGCCCTGGATATTTTGACCCCCACCGTTTTCTTTCAGCGCGCAAGGGGCGCCGACCTTTACATCATTGCCGGCTGGCGGAATCAAAGGGCGAGCGTCGTGGTCGGCGCCCCGGACATAAAGTCGCTGCGGGATCTGAAGGGAAAGCGCATCGGGGTCATCGAAATCGGCGGCATCAATTATCGAGGCGTGAGGGCCTGCCTGCGAAAGGCCGGTCTGGACCCGGACCGCGACGTGGAATGGATCGGGAGAGTTTATCCCCCGGGTAACATAGATGCCCTGAGGAATGGTAAAGTCGATTGCCTCAGGATTGAAGCCTCGAAGGCGGAGAAGCTCCAAAAGGAGGGCTTCAACATTCTCGCTGACCCCAAGCAACAGTACCCTGAAGGCTTTCCCGACCGAATCATCGCTGCTACGGGAAAGATTCTGGAAAGCAAGCCGGAATTTGTCAAAGCCTTTCTCAAGGCGATGATACGCTCCTACTGGTTCGTCAGGGACCAACCGGAAAATTTTTCCTACCTGTATAATCTGGAAAAGAGGCTCCGCTTTCAGAGCCCTGACCCGGATGAAGGCGGAGCCAGGTTCGCCACCGCCTCTGCGGAGATCGCGCAAGCAATGCCCTTTCCGATCGACGGGTTGCCCACGGGTTTCGAGGCTCTCCTGGAAGAGGAGAGGGAAGCGGGAGACCTCAACTACGACGTTCCCCCTGTCAGGGAAGTATGCGCGCTCGACCTGGTGCGCGAAGCCTTTCGGGAACTTGTAGGACGGGAAGAATTGAAACCGGAATTTGAGCGGGTCAGTGCGACTGTCAAAAGATTTGGTTATTGACAGGGAATAGGATAAGGTAAAAGACTAGAGTCAGAAAAACAAGAAAGGAGAGAGGCCATGGAACGACGGTTTTTGGATTTCATGGAGCTGGCCCCGCGCAGTGGCAAACCACGCACCCGGGGTCTTACCACCGTTGTCGAGCAGGGACACGCGATCACCTGGCTGAGAGAGATGTTGGAGATGTGGGGGGAGTATGTTGATACCGCCAAGTTAACCCCCAACAGCCTGCATGCGCCGTGGAATAGCGTCGAGAAAAAGGTCAAATTGTACCGGGATCACAAAGTCGGCGTAGGCGCAGACGACCCCATCTTTGCGATTGCCTATTACCAGGGAAAGGCCGATCAGTTGCTGCGCACCTTGCAGGAATTGGGCTTCACGAATGTCCAGATTGATACCCAACACATCAACCTGGGCGAGGGGGGAAACCCCAAGAAAGCCAGGGAGGATGAGCTCCGCTACATGGCCATGGCCCGGGAGTTGGGTTTTACGATCGACGGGGAGGTGGGGCTAAAAACTCCGGAAGGCGACTTGGCCAGGGCGGGTAATGGCCTGTTGAACGTGGAAGCCATCGTGGCGGAGATGCAGCGGCTTCTGGGCACCGGTTGCGAGCATGTCTACCTGGAAAGCCGGGTGATCCGCGACGCTATCGGCGACTACGGAGAAAGAGAGGCCGGAACGGAGCAGATCCGGCGGATCGTGAAGGCGGTAGGCCAAGACAAGGTTTTTATTGAAATTACCGGCCAATTGCCCTTCGATACCCGGATGTGCCACCGCTTCTGGGCGGTACGGAACTTCGGGCCGGAGGTCAATATGGGAGGCGGAGGCTCCATAGACGAGGTCCGTTACATCGAGGCCATCCGTCGGGGAAATACGTTTGTCAACGGCCCGAGCAGGTCCACGAGCAAGCTCTGGATAAAGTCGCTCGCTAAAAACCAGGGGAAAGCTGCTGAGGAGTGGTGGAAGGAGGAGTACCCGATAGATCCTAGCTTGCCGAAAGCCAGAAGTTCGGAATAGGGAAAGCAGTACTGTCAACTACGGCGATGGTATAGCAGCGTGATTTTCAGCTTCGCTGCCAAGATTTTTTCGTTCAGATTCAATCTCGACAGGTTTGTGAGAGCTCTCAATAAGCTTCGAGAGATGCCTTGGGAAGAGGAAAGTTAAGAAGGATCATGGGACGGCTCCAGGGAGTTAAAAAGGTTTCTGACACCTTTTCCCTTCGCGCCCCACCCACAGCGTTAGGCTTCGATGGGCGACGTGCAACGAAGATGATGCCGAAGGCCGAGCAAATCCGGCAATTCAATATGGCGGGCAACATGCCCATGGCATGGGGCCTTGCTGCAGACTCTCTCCTCGCCGCAGCAGGAATCCTGAAAGATCGTCGGGATCGCTACGACCCACGTCGCCTCAAAGTCGGCAACTTTGTGCCAGATGGCGGAAAGATACTCTTCCCCGAGCTGATGCTCAGAGGCTTTGCTGTCGAATGTCTTCTGAAGGGCCTCTACGTGAAGGCCAGGAACACACTCGCATCAGGTGGCAAGTACGTTGGGGTCAAGGGAGCGGGCGACCATAACCTCTTGCAGCTCGCGATCGCGGTTCGGTTCGCTCTCACTCCGCCGCAGAAGGATGTGGTGAAGAGGCTCTCCATCATCATGGTGGGTGCCGGTCGGTACCCCATCACCAAGGACTGGTCCCTTCGCAAGATCCAGAAGGCCTTCCGGGGCGGCAAGGGTCCCCCGGATTTTTGGTGCACGCCCGGCGACGACAGAACTCTCGCGACGCTCGTGGACCTGCTGGAAAGGCAGCTCCATGCAAGGGGTGGCTCGAAGCCTAACAACGCGTTGAGGCTGTAGGAGTTGAAGGGTCACGCATCAAAGCTGGCGCTTCTGCCTCAGACTGTTTTCGAAATCATTGAGGATTTCCGGCATATCCAGGGCAGCGGAGAATTTCTTAAGCCACTTGCGGATTCGTCTCAGATTTAGCTTTGGCTCGGCGACCAATAAAGCTGCAATGTCAGCAATGTCTTGAGGCCGGTGCGCAACGGCTTTCATAATGATTAGGTCTTCCGGCGTGGGAAGGGGAAGCGAGAGTCCGCCGACTTTTGTCCATCTCACCCTTCTAATGCTTTCTTCTTCGAATGGCAGGCCGGCAAGGGAGATATCTACTGCCACCCCGCTTGGCTTGTGGCTCAGGAGAAAAACTCGCGACACGCGGGCAAAGGCAATGGGATTCTTGATGCGAGGGACAAAACCGAATTTTGCGGCCGCATTTAGAGACTTTTCCCAACGATCCTCGCCAAGGAGCACAAGAACATCCACATCTCGCGTAAAGCGGGGGCGGCCCAGCAAGGAGACGGCTATCCCACCGATGATAAGCCCGGGCACACGCTCCGACCGCAACCACTTGACCAGGGCACGCAGTGTGGCCTCTGGGGGTGCCGTCGAGGCGCTTCTAGCCACGGTATGCTCTCAAGAGCCGGTTCCATCTCTCACGGACCTCTCTCTCCCTGTTGGGGGGGAACTTAGTCCAACCAAAGTACCTTGCCCAGGCTGCAAGTGCCGTTAGTTCTTGGAGTTTGCGCCAAAGGGGCATTCTTCGCCGCTCTTCCCTTTCGACAGCATGAATATCTTTCCAGCGTTTTTTAAACGCCCGCGCCTGACCTTTCCTGACGCCATTTTTCATGATTGATCCCCTGTTTAGCACCAAAAATATAGCAGAGATAGGATATCAAAACCAGTCGGCGACAGCGAGATTTTAGGCTCTTGGGATCAGACTTCTACAGACCCAGGACTTTAACGTAAGGAAAGAAAAGCAACGCGGCTAATATCCAGGGCGGCTGCGGGCAATAGCCCAAGATAAACTGTTCCCAGGGCCGCTAGGGCTATGGCCAAGTAGAGAAAGGGCGCGGCCGTAAACGACTTTCCCTCGACCCCTCCTTCCTCCATGTACATCATCACGATCACCCTGAGGTAATAAATCACGGAGAGGAGGCTGTTCAGGGCGCCAGCGACGGCGAGGCTGGTGTATCCTGCCGCAACCGCGGAACGAAAAAGGTAGAATTTCCCGGTAAATCCTCCCAGGGGCGGAAAGCCGGCCAGGGAAAACATGAAGAGCGACATCGCCATAGCCAGGAAGGGCCGTTTCCATCCCAGTCCCGCGTAGTCGCCGTATGTCTCGTGGTCCTGGTCTCCCTTTTTCAACGCCATGACCACTCCGAAGGCCCCGAGCGTCATAGGCGCGTAGGTCAAGAGATAAAAGAGCAGCGCCTGGCCTCCTGTCTCGTTTCCTGCGACCACGCCGATCAGCAAATAGCCCGCATGGGCAATGCTCGAATAGGCGAGCATCCGTTTCACGCTCGTCTGCGTAATGGCAAGGAGATTCCCAACCGTCATCGTCAAAACCGCCAGCACCCACAAGGGAACTGTCCACTCGCCTTGGATCGGCGCCAACTGCGACAGGAAGATGCGCGCCCAACCGGCAAAGGCAGCAGCCTTGACCCCGACAGCCATGAAGGCTGAAACCGGCGTTGGGGCTCCCTCATAAACATCCGGCACCCAGAAATGGAACGGCACCGCCGCGACCTTGAAGGCCAAACCGATGAGCAGCAGAAAGACCCCGGCATAGAAAAAGAGCGGTGGCTGATCTCCGGGCTGGGCCAGGAAAGCGGCGAGCCTGGCAAAGTGGGTTGATCCAGTAGCGCCATAGATCAGCGCGATCCCGTAAAGGAGAAAGCCGGTGGCAAAGGCGCCGATGATAAAGTACTTCATCGCTGCCTCGCTCGCCTGGCTCCGCTCGCGCCACATCCCTGTCAGGATGTAGACGGTGATCGACATGGTTTCGAGACCGAGGAAGAAAACGATGAGATCGTTGGCCGATGCCATGAGGATCATGCCAAAGGTGCCAAAGAGAATCAGCGCGTAGTACTCCCCTGCCCGGATCTCGGTTTCCCTGAGGTAATGGACTGAAGAAAGGACCATGATCCCGGCTACGCCGATAAAGAACTGGCTGAAGAAGAGCGAGAAACTGTCCAGGACGTAGGTGTCCTGAAAAGCGCCCTCCTGGCTGCCCCGCAGAAGAAAGGTCATGCCGGCAGCGATGACCAGACCTAAAAAACTTATCCAGCCAAGGAGTCCTCGCTCCTCCTCTTTGAGGAAGAGATCCAGGAGCAGGACCGTCATGGCCGTCAAGATCACCTCGGCCGCCGGGAGGAACGGAGTGAAATTAATTTCCATCGAGTTTCGTCTCTCTGCCCTGGGTCACTTCCTGCACTAACGGAATAGCTTCTCTCTTGCTTTCCATCCTCTGAATAATCAGCTCCACCGCCGGCTTCATCCGATTTAAGAAGGGGCGCGGATAGACCCCCATGATCAGGATCAGGGCGAGAATAGGAATCAGCATAACGATCTCCCTCATCCCCAGATCATTGAGTTTTTGGTTCTCCGGCCGATCCAAGGGACCATAGATCACGCGGCGAAACATCCAGAGCATATAGATGGCGCCCAGGACCACTCCGGTGGCAGCCCCTGCCGTCCACCAAGGAGAATCTCGGAACGATCCCAAAAGGATGAGAAACTCTCCAACAAAGCCGTTCAGACCGGGGAGGCCTATGGAAGAGAGCGTCACCACGAGAAAGAAGGAGGAAAAGATCGGCAGTTGTTTCCACAGACCGCCAAAGTCGGCGATCATGCGCGTATGCCTTCGCTCGTAAATCATGCCGACGATCAGGAACAGGGCGCCGGTGGAAAGACCGTGATTGAGCATCTGGTAGATGGCGCCTTGAATCCCTTGAAGATTGAAGGCAAACAGGCCCAGCATCACGAAGCCCAGATGGCTCACTGAAGAATAGGCGACGAGCTTTTTCAAGTCCGCCTGCATCATCGCCACCATCGCCCCATAGACGATGCCGATGACCGCCAGGGCGATGATGAATGGCGCCGCCGCCAGCGCAGCCTCAGGGAACAGAGGGATCGCAAAGCGCAGAAAACCGTAAGTGCCCATTTTGAGCAGAACTCCCGCCAGGATGACCGACCCGGCAGTGGGCGCTTCGACATGGGCATCGGGCAGCCAGGTGTGAAACGGGAAAAGCGGCACCTTGATAGCGAAGGAGAGGGCAAAGGCCAAAAAGAGCCAGATCTGTTCTTCGTAGGGAAGAGACAGGTTATAGAGCCGCAGGAGATCGAAGGTCAAGACCTGGGTTACCTGAGCGTTGCGCGTCGCCAGATAGATGATAGCAACCAGCATCAGCAGGCTTCCGGCCATCGTGTAGAGGACAAACTTGAGCGCGGCGTAAATGCGCCTCGGGCCGCCCCACACGCCGATGAGAAAGTACATCGGGACCAGCATGATCTCCCAGAAGACGTAGAAGAGAAAGAGGTCCAGGGCCATAAAGGCACCCAACATGCCGCTCTCCAGGATCAGCATGAAAAAGAGATATTCCTTGACCCTTTCGCTAATGGTCCAAGAGGCCAGGATGACGATCGGTCCGAGGAAGGCTGTGAGCAAGACCAGGAAGAGACTGAGCCCATCTATCCCGACAAAGTAGTCGATGCCGTAGGCAGGGATCCAGGAAAAGCGCTCCACGAGCTGCATCTCGCCCGAGGCAGGATTGAAAAGCCAGAGAAGCTTGAGCGACCAAAGAAAAGTCAATGCGGCGAAGAATAGCGCCGTTTTAAAGAGCGCCGCAGTCCGCGCCCGGGGAATTCCGAGGAGCACGAGCGCTCCCACGACCGGAAGAAAGAGGAGCAGGCTTAGATCTCTGGTAAAGAGTTCCATCATCTATCTCTACCGGTACAGATAATAGCCCAGCAGCACCAGCGACCCGGTGAGAAAACCCAGGAGATAGTGCTGGACATTGCCGGTCTGAAGCTGGCGCCAGAAAAAACTGCTTCCCCGCACCCGGTCGGCCACACCGTCCACGATGCCATCGATAACCGCCAGGTCGAAGATACTCGCCAGCCATCCGGAAAAAGCTGTGAAAGGGCGGACCAGCAAAAGGTCGTAGAGTTCATCGACGTAGTATTTGTGAACGAGCCAACGATAGGGCCTCCCCCCGACCCGGGAGGAGAGGTACTCGGGAAGCTTCGCTCCACGGAAATAGGAGAGGTAGGCCAGATAAAATCCCAAGCCGGCCACAGCCAACGTAAGGAGCATGAAAAAGATCTCTTTGTTTTGATTTTCGTGATGAGCTTCCTCTACGGCAGCGCCGAAGAGCGGCCCCAGCCAATGGTCCCACGCGCTGCCCCACATGAAATCCGGACTACCCAGCCAACCGGCAAAGATCGATCCTATAGCCAACAGAACTAACGGCACCGTCATGACACTGGGCGACTCGTGGATGTGAGCCTTCACCTCTTCCGGGAGACGGCACTCCCCGTGAAACACCATGAAGAACTGGCGGAACATGTAGAAGGCGGTGAGCCCCGCGGTGATCCACGCCGAAAGCCAGAGCCAGACGGAACCGCTCGGACTGGCGTAAGCCTGCCAGAGGACTTGATCCTTGGAGAAGAAACCCGCCGTCAGCGGCGCGCCGGAAATGGCCAAGGCAGCAACCAGAAAGGTCCAATAGGTAGTAGGAAGATAGGAGCTTAGACCTCCCATTTTTCTCATATCCTGCTCTCCCTGCAGGCCGTGGATCACGCTTCCCGCGCATAAAAAGAGACACGCCTTGAAGAAGGCATGGGTGAAGAGATGAAAGATCGCTGCGCTGAAGGCGCCGACACCCACAGCAAGAAACATAGTGCCCAGTTGGCTCACCGTGGAGTATGCCAAGACCCGCTTGATGTCGTTTTGGGCGAGGGCGATGGTTGCGGCGAAAAGGGCGGTCAGCGCGCCAATCGCGGCGATCACGGCCAGGGTCGCCGGCGCCAAAGAGAAGAGGAAATAGAGGCGCGCGGTCATGTACACCCCGGCGGTCACCATGGTGGCGGCGTGAATCAGAGCGCTTACCGGAGTGGGCCCCTGCATCGCATCCGGCAGCCAGACATAGAGCGGGATCTGCGCGGACTTTCCCGTAGCGCCAACGAAGAGAAGCAGCGTGATCAGAGTTACCCTCTCCGGCTGAAGCAGATGCGCGCTCCCCTGAAGTGTCAGAAAATCGAGCGTCCAGACTCCGTGGCTACCCAACTCCCACACAAGCAGCAGGATACCCAAGAGAAAACCAAAATCGCCGATGCGGTTGACAATAAAAGCCTTGTTGCCGGCTATGGTGTTCGTGTGGTCCTGGCACCAGAAGCCGATGAGAAGATAAGAGCACAGTCCGACGCCCTCCCAACCGACGAACAGAAGCAGGAGATTATCGGCCATGACCAGCACCAGCATGAAAAAGATGAAGAGGTTGAGATAGGCGAAGTAGCGGACCATCCCCTCGTCATGCCCCATGTATCCGAGGGAATAGACGTGGATCAGGAAACCGACGCCGGTGACTACCAGAAGCATCACTGCTGTCAGGGCATCGGCCTGGAAGGAGAGCTGCACTTTGAAAGCTCCGGACTCGATCCAGGTAAAAACGGGGTCCCTGAGGATCCCTGCCGCAGGGAGAAGCCAGAACAGCCAGAGAGAGAGAAGAAAAGAGAGCCCTACGGCCGCCGAGGCCAAGATCCCGGCGTTCTTTCTTCAGGCTCCCGACGGAGGCGTCTCTCAAGATCGATGCAATAGCTCCCTCGGGGAACGCGCTCTCGGCTGCGGCCGATGGAGCAGTGCTTTAACCGAACCTTTTCGTCTCTACGTCCGCAGCCTCACTCGCGCTCCCCTCGGTCGCCCCGTAAAGCGAGGGGCCTGGCAGAGCGACCCGAAAGCACCAGACGTGGAGTTTCAGATTAACCACCTCTCTATTGCTTTCGGGGAGCGAGTCACGTCCCCGAGCGAAAATTTTCACCATTTGAGTAACTGCATCTCCTGGGGATCGAGTGTCTGGCGGTGGCGGAAGACGGAGATGATGATCGCCAGCCCTACCACCGCTTCCGCCGCGGCGACCGTCATGACAAAAAAGACGATCACCTGGCCATCCATCGATCCGAGCGAGCGGGAGAAGGCGATAAAGGTCAGGTTGACCGCGTTGAGCATGAGCTCCACGGACATCAGAACCACGATGATGTTGCGCCGGATAACAACCCCGGTAACGCCGATGACGAAGATAATCGCGCTCAAGACCAGATAATAATCCAGCGGCACCATATCTTTACTCACATCTCCCTTTTCGCCAGCACGACCGCGCCGATGATCGCCACCAGGAGCAAAACCGAAGCGATCTCAAACGGAAGAACAAAGTCGTTGAAAAGGCTTTGCGCCAACGCCTCCGGGCTGCCAAAGGAAGCGCTGGAAGGCGCGGGGGCGGCTGCGGGCGTGGCAGATCCGACAAGCAAACGGACAAACTCAAACAGCAAAAGTAAACCCCCGACCGAGCCCACGGTCCACCAAAGGGTTCGCCTGCCCTCCAGAGCACCCGGATGGAGCAGCATAATGACAAATAGAAAGAGGACCATTATGGCCCCGGCGTAAACCAGGATCTGCAAGATTCCGACCATGGTCGCCTCCAGCGTGAGGAACAAGACCGCAATGAGAAAGAGCGTGGCCACGAGCGCCAGGGCGCTATGGACGACGTTTCTCTGGAAGACCACCAGCAGGGAAAAGGCAATCGACAAACCGGCGAGGATGAAGAAAAGAATCATGGGCGAAGTCATGGTTTCAAGGGCTGTTCTGCGAAGCGACGATCCAAACTGCCGTCACCATCACGTTTACAAAAGCCAGAGGCAGCAGCATCTTCCAGCCCAGCCGCATCACCTGGTCATAGCGAAAGCGCGGCAGGCTCCAGCGCACGAGGATCTGCAGCCAGCAGAAGAAAACGACCTTGAGCGTAAACGCCCCCACCTGAAGAAGCACGACCAGAAGGTGGGGCAGCCAAAGGGTCGTACCCCATGGGAAGTGAAAGCCGTCGCGCAGGAGATAAGGGAGCTGCCAACCTCCGAAAAAGAGCGTGGTGACGAGAGCTGCGGCGGTGACAATCTCAGCAAACTCGCCGGTAAAGAACATGAGGAATTTGGCTCCCGAATACTCCACGTGATAACCGGCAACGATCTCCGATTCCCCCTCCGGCAGGTCGAACGGGATCCTCTTGGTCTCCGCCACGGCTGCGGTAAAAAACAGCAAAAAGGCGACCGGCTGGAGGAAGATCCCCCAGGCCGGGAGCCAGCCCCAGAGCAGATCTCCCTGAGCCCGCGCAATAGCCTGCAGCTCCAGCGTCCCGTAGACCATGAGAACGCCCATGACCGAGAGCCCCATCGCGATTTCGTAGGAAATCATCTGCGCCGAGCCCCTCACGCCACCCAAGAGAGAAAACTTGTTGTTGGAGGCCCACGCCCCGATCACGATGCCGTACACGCTCAATGAGGCCATGCTGAAGATATAAAGGATACCCACATTGAGATTCGCCACCTGAAGATTGATCTCCCGGTCCCCGAGCATGAGCACATCGCCAAAGGGAATAACCGCAAAGGTCACCAGCGCCGGAAAGAGGGCCACGCAGGGAGCCAGCGTATGTAACAGCCTGTCTCCCCTGGGAGGAATGAAGTCTTCCTTCGTGAGGAACTTGATCGGATCCGCGATCAGGGTATTGACCAGGCCGAGGCCTGCGAAGCCAAGAATGGACGCACGGTTGGCCCCGATCCGGTCCTGGATAAGGGCGCTTCCCTTTCTCTCGACCCAGCCCAGGAGTCCAGCCAGGTTTAACACCATTGAAAGGACGAGCAGGGCCTTTGCTGCCATAATCCCGATGTCGATCATCATAGCGGTCATGTCTGGTCGCTGGGTTGCGCCCCTTGTTCTCCTATCCGTAGGTAACTGAGCCCTCCGTATCGTGGGACCTCGTTAGCTATCGTTTGAAAGATTTGTCCTGGGGTGGAATATGAAACCCTATCCCCAGCCTCCCGCTGCATGCGGGCAAAGATCTCCCAATCCTGAAGCGCGCCTTCAGGCGGGACCAGGGCCGCATTGAGTTTTTGCACCCTCCCTTCGCGGTTCGTGTAGGTGCCTTCTTTCTCCGCGAAGTTGGTGGCAGGCAGGACAACATGGGCGAGCTCAGCCGTAGCGGTCAGGTGGCTATCCTGCACGACTAAAAAGGAGAGCCTCGCCAGGGCGCTCTTTATCTTCTCTCCTTCCGGCAGCGCAGAGAGCAGGTCCTCTCCCACGATATAGGCGCCGCGAAATTTCCCTTCGATCAACTGCCCAAGCCAGGAATCGAAGCCGCCGTTGGAAATCACCCCCATCTCCCGCGCCCCGCGAAAATTAGGGGAACGGTCCGGGCTCTTTAAAATTTTCTCCACCTCCGTGAGCGGCCTTTCCTGATAAAAGACTTCGAGGGCGGCCTCAGAGGAGATCCGTCTCATAAGCCGCGCAAACAGGAACGCCTCTTCGTTCGTGTTTCGTCCCGAAATTACTCCCGCAAGCGGCGCGCCAGCGCTGAGACCCGAAAGCGCGGCTTGAAGGGCTGTCTCCCAGTCTGTGGGCACGAGTCCCCCCTCTTGTCGGATCAGCGGCGAGGTAAGACGCTCCACCTCCGTGAGACGATGGAAGCAGTAACGTCCCTCGTCACAGATCCAGTGGCTGTTTACCTCTTCATTGACTCGAGGTTTGAAGCGGGCGATGCGGTTTTGGTAGGCGCCGATGGTGATGTTGCAGCCGGTGCTGCAACCAGGACAGATCGAGGGGGTATCTTTGAGATACCACACCCTCACCTTAAAACGAAAATCGCGGTCCGTCAGCGCGCCCACGGGGCAGATGTCCACGACATTAGCCGAAAGTGGATTATCCAGAACGCGATCCGGAAACAGAGCGATGGTCGAGTGATCGCCCCGGTCGACCACGGTCAGCTCTTCCGTGCGCGTCACTGCCTGGAGAAAACGAACGCAACGGGTGCAGTTGATACACCGCTCGCCGTCAAAAACAACATGCGGGCCGAATATCTCACGCTTGTAATCGTGCTCTTTTCGCTCTTCAAAGCGGCTCGCCTTGAGGTCATGCGCCATGTAATAGTCTTGCAGCCGGCATTCTCCAGCCTGGTCGCAGATCGGACAGTCCAACGGATGATTGACGAGGAGAAATTCCATCACTGCCCGTCTTGCCTCCAGGACCTTCGGGCTCTGGGTTTGGACTGCCATGCCCTCGTTCACCTGCGTGTTGCAGGCGATTTGGAGTCTGGGCATCTTCTCTATCTCGACGAGACACATGCGGCAATTACCGGCAATCGGGAGCTTGGGATGATAACAGTAATGGGGAATATCAATCCCCGCTTCGGCAGCCGCCTCGATCACGGTCTTTCCCTTGACCGTTGTCACTTCCCGCCCATCAATGGTGAGTTTTAATGGCTCCATCTTTTAAAGTAGTTCAAGTCGTTTAAATCGTTCAAATCGTTAGCTTGAACGTCTTAAGCTGAAGAAACTACGCATTTTTTTTGCGTAATATGCGCCTCGAACTCCTCACGGTACTTTTTGACGAATGCGGTCGCAGGCCAGGCGGCTGCGTCGCCAAACGGACAAATCGTGTTGCCAGTAATATTGCCGCTGATGCTCAGGACCAAGTCCAAATCCCCTTTTTCCCCTTGCCCATTTTCAATGCGCCCAAAAATCTTCTCCATCCAGTGGCAGCCTTCACGGCAGGGGGTGCACTGCCCACACGATTCGTGGGCATAGAAACGGGCGACGTTCCAGGCCGCCTTGACCATGCAAGTGGACTCATCCATGACGATGACGCCTCCGGAGCCGAGCAGAGTGCCGGCGGCCTGCATGGATTCGTAGTCCATTCGGACCGATTCCAACTCGTCTCCGCGCAGCACCGGCATGGAGGACCCTCCGGGGATCACCCCTTTTAATTTCCTGCCATTTGGGACCCCGCCGCAATCCTCTTCAAGAAAACGCTTGAAGGGATAACCCATCTCCACTTCGTAGACGCCAGGCTTGCTAATGTGGCCGCTGACGCTGAACAGCTTTGTCCCCTTGCTCTTCTCCGTCCCTATGGCCGCATACCTGGCAGCGCCCTGATCGATAATCCAGGGAAGCGACGCCAGGGTCTCGACGTTGTTCACGACGGTCGGACAACCAAAGAGGCCGTGGGTCGCCGGGAAAGGAGGCTTCACCTTGGGCCAGCCTCTGCCTCCTTCCAGCGAAGAGAGCAGGCCTGTCTCCTCGCCGCAGATATAGGCGCCGGCCCCGCGGTGAAGGATAAGGTCGAGATCATAGCCTGAACCCAAGATATTTTTTCCCAGATAACCCGCCTGCGCTGCTTCGTCAATGGCCCCTTGCAGCACCTTACTCCCAAAAGCGAGCTCTCCCCTGATATAGATAAAAGCCGTGTGGGATCGGATCGCATAGGCAGCCAGGATCGTCCCTTCGAGGATGGCATGAGGATCCCGCTCCATCAGCAGCCGATCTTTGAAGGTGCCCGGTTCGCTCTCGTCCGCGTTGCAGATGACATATTTGGGCTTCGGGCTGTCTTTGGGCACAAAACTCCACTTCATCCCGGCCGGAAAACCCGCGCCGCCCCGACCCCGAAGTCCAGAGGCCTTGACCTCCTCTATCAACTGTTCGGGGGACATTGCCCGGAGGACTTTTTCTAAAGCCCGATAGCCTCCGCGGGACTTGTAAACCGCCAGCGTGTGGGAGTCGGGAATATCGACGTTTCTGAGAAGAATCTTTTCCATAACAATCAGGCGAGAGGCGTGAGGCGGAAGGCGTGAAGTAATTGAGAAGGAGCTGTTGCCTGTTGCCTACCGCCTGTTGCCTTCATTTCAAGCTCCTGAGGATTTCCTCCACCTTTTCTTGTGTCAGATTCTCGTAATAATCGTCGTTGACCTGCATCATCGGCCCGGTGCCGCAGGACGCGAGACATTCCACTTCCGAAAGGGTGAACTTTCCGTCCGGTGTGGTCTCCCCCACCTGGATGCCAAGCTTCGCTTTGAGAAGCGCAGTGATCTTTTCCGCGCCGACAAGGGCACAGGGAAGGGTGCGGCAAACCTGGATGTGGTACTTCCCGATCGGCTCCATGTTGAACATCGTGTAAAAAGTCACGACGCCGTAAACCCGAGCCGGAGAGAGATCCATTAACTCGGCAACATATTGAATCGCTTCGGGGCTCAGATAACCGAACTCCTTTTGCGCCAGGTAGAGGACCGGCAGCATCGCGGCCTCTTTCTGGGGATAGCGGCGCACGATTTCGTCGTATCTCTTCAGCGTCTCTTGCGAAAACTCCACGGCCATTTTTGTCAGGACTGGATAATTTTTCTGCTCAGCACTCAGTCGTCGTTACTTGTTCCTCTCGTCATCTGTCGCACTCCCCGCCAATCATGTTGATCATGCCAAAGGTCGGAATGATATCCGCCACCATATGCCCCTTGATCATCTCGTGAAAGGCCGACATGGCGATAAAACAGGGAGGGCGGACTCTGACCCGGTAGGGTCTGCCTCCCCCGTCACTCACGATATAGAAGCCTAGCTCTCCGTTGCCACCCTCCACGGCAAGATAGACTTCTCCCGGAGGCACCTGAATCCCCTCCATGATAATCTTGAACTGGTGCATCAACCCTTCG
The DNA here is from genome assembly GCA_016193465.1 of Deltaproteobacteria bacterium. GTDB lineage: Bacteria > Desulfobacterota > Binatia > UBA9968 > UBA9968 > UBA9968. Next base: position 6,270 of record JACPSE010000174.1, on the reverse strand, counting down.
ATGCTGTTGTAGACCTTCTCCTTTTCCGGGAGAACGATGCGGGGATTGTCCAGCAGGACCGGCCCCAAAGGCATTTTTCTTAGGGCCTGTTCGATAATACGCATGCTCTGCTCGATCTCCAGCATGCGGCAGATGAAGCGGTCGTAGTTGTCTCCCTTCGCCCCAAGAGGGACCTCGAAATCGAACTCATCGTAGACCAAATAGGGCTGGGCCTTGCGCACATCGTAGTTGACTCCGGTGGAGCGTAGGACGGGACCGGTAAGCCCGTAGGCCAACGCCATCTCTTGAGAGATCACTCCGGTACCGGACACCCGGTCAATAAAAATTCGGTTGCGGGCGAGAAGCCGGTCGCAGTCCGCAAGGAGTTTTCGAGTTTTCTCAAACGCCTTCGCGACCTGCTCGCCGAAATCCTGGGGCAGATCATGCTTGACGCCTCCGATGCGGGTGTAAGAGATGGTTAACCGCGCTCCGGTGACTGTCTCGATGATTCTCATAAGGAATTCCCGGGCCTCGATCAAATAGAAACCCACGGTGATCGCTCCCAGCTCCGAGGCGGCCATGCCGCAGCAGGTCAGATGGTCGGTAATACGGGACAGTTCACTCATGATGACGCGGATGAACTGACAGCGCGGCGGGGTTTCCACTCCCAGGAGTTTCTCCACCGCCAGCGCGTAGCCGACATTGTTGATCAGGGGAGAGACATAGTTGAGACGATCCGTATAGGGAATTACCTGGGTCCATGTCGCCTGCTCGCACATCTTGGCAAAGCCGCGGTGCAGGTAGCCTACCACCACGTCGCAATCGAGGATCTTCTCCCCCTCCAGTTTGAGATCAAACTTGATGGTCCCGTGAGTGGCAGGATGAGAGGGACCCATCTGCAGTTCCATGCTCTCTGAGAGAAGCTCTTTTGGATCGGCCTTCATCTGTCCAAGGGTGCGGCGGCCCCTTAACGCTTGGGCGCAAATTTTTGTTGCAGCTGCAACAGTTTATTACTGGATCTCTGATCGACAAAGGTGTCCTCTAATTCTCGCTCGGGAACCAGCGGCTGACGCTGGTTCACAGGATAATCCTTACGCAGAGGATGGCCCTGGAATTCTTCGTACAGCAAAACTCTCCGCAGGTCAGGGTGGCCGCTGAAGCGGATGCCAAACATATCCCAGACCTCACGCTCCAGCCAGTTGGCCCCTTTCCATAAAGGGACAAGCGAATCCACCACCGGGTCTTCCGCCGGCACGGGGATCTTGATCCTCAAGCGATGTTTGGCCCGTAGAGAGTAGAGGTGATAAACAACCTCAAAGCGCGGCTCCTTCTTCCCCAGATAGTCCACAGCGGTAATATCCGTGAGAAAGTCGAAGTCCAATCTAGGGTCCGCTTTGAGAAAGGAGAAAATTTCTCGGAGCCCTTCGCGGGGAATAACGACCGTCTCGTCGCCGCGAAAGGCGTGCGACGCGAGAATCCGTCCCTGAAATTTCTCGCGCAGATGCTGGATATTTGGACTATCTTCCCCCATGAAGCTCTACTCCCACTCCAAGGCCCCTTTTTTCCAAACGTAGATGAAGCCAACGGCAAGGATGAAAAGGAAGATCCCCATCTCCACCAGGCCAAAAACCCCGAGTCGGCGAAAGAGGATCGCCCACGGATAGAGGAACACCACTTCAATATCAAAAACGAGAAAGAGCATGGCGACAAGGTAAAATTTTACCGAGAAGCGGCCTCGGGCATCCCCCTTAGGCGGATTTCCCGATTCAAAGGGCTCATCTTTGACCGGATTGGGTTTTTTGGGACCTACCTTTTCGGCGATCAGGAGGAGGGCGAGCACGACGACGCCGGCAAAGAAGAAAATCACCAGCACAGGGAAAAAGGGATGAGTCATGAAATAGTCCACACCAAAAAAAACCATACCCCCCAATCGAGAGGTATGGAGGAATCTCCGGTCACGTCGTCAGGAGACTGAGTTATTTTTTTTCTATTGGAAAAAGGACTGGATGTCAAGGTAAGCGGCGGGCAGCACGGTGACGGCAACCGCCTCCATAATGATACTTGACAAGTCAAAGGGGCGTGCTTACCTTTTCACCAGCTAAAATAAAAAAACTCATGAAAGGAGTGCTAATTATGGAACTTGTGAGATGGGAACCCTTTGAGGGTCTTGGCGGGATTCAGTCCCGATTTAATGATCTGTTTGAGGAGGCCTGTGGTCGTTCTCGACTTCGGCACGCGCCTACGCGCAGCGCCTGGTATCCTCCGGTGGACATCCTTGAGAGCAAGGACTCCTATCTGATCCGCGCTGAGCTCCCGGGTATGAAGAGAGAAGACTTTCACCTGGAGCTCGAGGATGGGACCCTGACACTGAGTGGGGAGAGGAAGCTCGAAGAGCCTGCGAATGGGGATGAATACCACCGGGTAGAGCGACTTGCAGGAAAATTTTGCCGTTCGTTCTATCTCCCTCAAACCATCAAGCATGATGGTATCAAGGCCACCTATCGAGACGGAATCCTCGAGGTGCATGTCCCCAAGGCCGAGGAAGCAAAACCAAGGCAGATCACAGTAAGTTTAAACTAAACGGCTCGGGGTTGAACGCGAAAAGGGAGGATGGATGACATCCTCCCTTTTTTTCCTCGAAATTTGAGAGATACAGATTGACGGTTAAAAAACAAAAAAAGGGGGCTTAATCGGGCCCCCTTTTTTGTCCTTCGGTTAGAGGATTTTAGTACTCGTCCCCATGGGGCATGGGTGGCATCTCTTTCTTCTTCTCCGGCTTATCCGCTACCATCGCCTCCGTGGTGATCATCAACCCTGCAATCGAAGCCGCGTTTTGCAGCGCGCAGCGGACCACTTTGGTAGGATCGACGATTCCAGCTTTCACCAGATCTTCAAACTCCTCGGTAGCCGCATTAAAGCCGTAGGCCCCTTTGCCGTTCTTGATCTTATCTAGAACCACGGAGCCTTCGGCACCGGCGTTCTGCGCGATCCAACGGGCCGGCTCCTCCAGCACCTTTTGCACGATCCGCACCCCGACTTTCTCTTCGTCCGAGACCCGGAGGTTGTTCAGCGCTGCCGACGCGCGAATCAACGCCACTCCACCACCCGGCACGATACCTTCTTCAACGGCGGCACGGGTGGCATGCAGCGCATCCTCCACGCGCGCCTTCTTTTCCTTCATCTCGACCTCGGTGGCAGCTCCGACCTTGACAACGGCTACGCCGCCGGCCAGCTTGGCCAGCCGTTCTTGGAGCTTTTCTTTGTCATAGTCCGAAGTTGTCTCCTCGATTTGGGCGCGGATCTGGTTAATGCGCCCTTCAATCGCCGATTTCTTCCCCGCGCCCTCTACGATCGTGGTGTTATCCTTGTCCACGATGATTCGTTTAGCACGGCCCAGATCCTTCAACGTTACATTCTCGAGCTTGATCCCTAATTCTTCGGCGATCATCCGCCCGTCGGTCAGGATGGCGATATCTTCCAGCATCGCCTTGCGCCGGTCGCCAAAGCCGGGGGCCTTCACCGCCACGCATTTAAGTGTCCCGCGGAGCTTGTTGACCACCAATGTCGCCAGCGCCTCTCCCTCCAGCTCTTCGGCAATAATCAATAGAGGCTTCCCGGTCTTGGCCACATTCTCCAAGATCGGCAGGAGATCTTTCATACTGGAGATCTTCTTTTCATGATTGAGGATGTAGACATCCTCATAGACTGTCTCCATCCGCTCAGGATCGGTAACGAAATAGGGGGATAGATAGCCCCGATCGAACCGCATCCCCTCGACCAGATCGAGGGTGGTCTCCAAACCTTTGGCCTCTTCGACGGTAATAACCCCCTCTTTGCCCACCTTGTCCATCGCCTCGGCCAGGATATCGCCGATCGTCTTGTCATTGTTTGCAGAAATCGTTCCTACCTGGGCGATCTCGTCGCGATCACGGGTCGGCTTGGATTGCGCCTTGAGCTCCTCCACCGTTTTCGCTACTGCCTTGTCAATTCCCCGCTTGATGCTCATCGGGTCATGGCCGGCCGCGACCATCTTAAGCCCTTCGCTGAAAATCGCGCGGGAGAGAACCGTCGCGGTGGTGGTGCCGTCGCCCGCCACGTCCGAGGTCTTGCTGGCGACCTCCTTGACCATCTGCGCTCCCATGTTCTCGAATTTGTCCTCCAGCTGAATTTCCTTGGCAACGGTGACACCGTCTTTGGTTATGGTGGGGGCGCCCCATGATTTCTCCAACACTACGTTCCTTCCCCTGGGACCCAGGGTTACGGTAACAGTGTCAGCCAAGATGTTGACGCCCTGCAAAACTTTACTACGAGCCTCTTCGCTGAATTTTACTTCTTTAGCCGCCATCACAAACCTCCTTATTATTCAATAATGCCGAGGATATCTTCCTCGCGTATGATGAGATGCTCCTCGCCGTTGAGCTTGATTTCAGTGCCGGAATACTTGCCAAACAGGATCTTGTCTCCCGCCTTGACGTCCAAGGGTATCACCTTGCCATCCTCACGCTTGCCGCGACCCACGGCAACGACACGGCCTTCTTGAGGCTTTTCCTTAGCCGTATCGGGGATGATGATCCCACCTTTGGTCTTCTCCTCCTCCTCGACTCTTTTTATAATAACCCTGTCGTGCAGGGGGCGAATTTTTATGGACATAAAAACCTCCTAAAATAAAACGTTGATTTAGCCCTAAAGGGAGGAAATTGCTAAAAACGAATTTAAGGTCGCTTCTGCAAACGTCAAGGGGGGGTGGCAACTTTTACGGTCCTATTTTGGTCTCCGGCACCCTATATTTAGTAGGGGAGGCCAGGGTACGGAGATAGCCGATAATCTCCCGGACCTGCTTTTCTTTGAGGTTACCCCAGGCCGGCATCACCGGCGACTTGTTTACCGAGGCTCCCCCCTTGGTGATGATATCAAACAGGTATTTATCCGAGAGCTGGTTCATAACGGCGCCGTCGGTATGGTTCGCCGGTTTGGCCGGTAAGGCCGTGGCTGCCGGCCCGTTCCCTTTTCCGGACTCGCCGTGACAGCCGGAGCAATAGGTGAGGTAGAGCTTTTTGCCTTCGCTCTTCTCCTGCGCGACCGACTCGGCCGATGACAAAACAACCGCGATCACTGCTACCATTGACCACATGACTCCCCGTCGCATAACCCCCCCCCAAAAAGCATACCAGCCGGTGATTCATTTCCCAGCACTGGGGATTTTCTATTATCAGAGATCGACGCAAAGCGGTAGCGCCCGAGGAAGCCAGGGCGCTACACTTTGGCAACAAAGGGTGATATTGATTTTCGCGCAAGGAGGTCCTGATGGCGGCACAGATAAAGATCTGGGGAAGACGGGATTCATCCAACGTGCAAAAAGTGCTCTGGTGCTGCGGCGAGCTGGGAATCGCCTTCGAAAGGGTCGATATCGGAGGAAAATTCGGCGGCAACAAGGAAAAGCCTTATCTGGATCGCAATCCGAACGGGTTGGTTCCGACGATCGAGGACGGCAGCTTCATCCTCTGGGAGTCGAACAGCATCATGCGCTATCTGGTAGATAAATACGGCCAGGGGAAGCTGCTGCCATCGACGCCCGAGGGGCGCGCCGACGCCAACCGCTGGATGGACTGGCAGCTTTCCACCTTCAATCCTGCTATCGTGCCGCTTTTCTGGGGACTCATCCGCACCCCAGAAGAGAAGCGTGATAAAGCTGTCATGGATGCTGCGCTGCAGAAAACGATCAACGCCTGGAAGATAGTCGATGATCAGCTCGCCAGAGCGAGCTACCTAGCGGGTAATGAGTTCAGCCTCGGCGACATACCGTTAGGCGTCTGGGCCTACCGCTGGTACAATCTGCCGATCTCCCGGCCGGATTTTAAGAACGTCAAGAGCTGGTACGACCGCCTGTGCCGGAGAGAGCCTTACAAAAGCCACATCATGATCCCGGTAACATAGCTCCCCGCCTTCAAGGCCTCTGTTACGGTTTTTCGGAGAGAATGTGAAAAATAGAATCCGACTGCTCGGGCTTTTCCTAACCCTGGCAATCCCTGTCACCGGTTTCTATCTTGTGCCGGCGATTCCTGCCGAGCCTCAGCAGGTGAAGATCCCGATCGATGGGGGCTATGAGCTGTCCGGGGCGTTTTTCCTGCCTTCCGCCTCCACACCGACAGCCGCCGTGCTCGTGCTCCATACTCGCGGCGGGATGAGGAAAGCCGACGTCGACTATGCCGCCGCTCTGGCCGAAGCCGGCTTCGTGAGCCTCGCGGTCAGTTACTATCCAAGGCCCAGGTACGACCCGAATGATCTTCATCA
>JACPSE010000173.1 GCA_016193465.1 Deltaproteobacteria bacterium | reverse complement strand
GAGATTGACGGCGATGTATTCGAGAGAGAATTGAGTGTGAAGGGAACGGGGGCTGAACATCCCCTGGGCCCTGGTCACCTGTCCGTGAAGAAGCTCGTAGCCAACACTGGGGGCGTCGCCATACGCTTCTCCCAATGGCCGGCAAACACTGGTAAGCAGGACTTTCTTCGGAAGCTTCATCAATAATGTCTCCTCATAAACGAAAGGACCGGCGCCAATAGCAGACAGGCTAATTTTATCTATAAAAGATTCCCGGATCCTGAAAAACCCGCCTATTCCCTTTTCGGGTTTTTCCCAGGCCTCATCTACTTACAGAGCCGCGTATCGGGTGAAAATACGGCGCCACCCCGGTCGACCCTTCGGATGATGCAGGCGACCAGGACGGCATTGCAGACTGGGTGAGCCAGAAAAAACAGGCCACTGACCCCGAGAGCCGCACCCCCGTCAGAAACTTCTATATAACAATATCCCTTGTATCGCTACCTGTAAATTCCGATGGTAGACCCCTAAAACTTCCGAGCAATGCGGAGAGCGATACTACAGGGCCGCTGTGCTTAAACGAATCGAGGCCGACCCTAAGCCTGTTCCACCGGCCCTAGCGGTCCCCTCCTGCTTTTTGCTTCTCCTCTTTCTTTCTATTGCCTACTGCCTGCTTCCTCCTTGACCATAGTGGCAGATTGCAGTACACTCAACTGCACATATGGAAAGGTTCTTAACCGCAACTGAAGCGCGCCAGCGCTTCTTGAAGCTTCTCGACGAGGTGAGGGAAGGCGAGCGGGTGGTAATCACCCATCGGGGCAAGCCCGCCGCGGTCGTGATCGATTTTGAGCGCCACCAGCTTCTCTCGGAGCTGGCGCGCCTGTGGCAGGACCCGCAGACCCTAAGCCGCATCCAGGCGGCACATGAGGATCTTCGTGCTGGCCGCGTATACCGTCTGAAAGGCATCCCCACAATGAAACGCCTAATCAGTTTGGCGCGCAAAAAGGGCCTGCTAAGACCGAGTGGCTGAGCCTGCTTTCACTCAGGCCTTTCTGCGCCGCTCCATTGAAGTCGAAAAGATCGCCTCGACGAGCGAGCTGGAGCTGTTCGACAGAACCTTAGCCCGCATCGTAGAGAACCCCTATCTGCCGGAGCGTTTCCCCACTTTTTATGATCCACAGTATCCGACTTTCCTTCTCCGGGCCGGTCCTTATCTCTTCGAGTTCGCGGTCGACGAGCGTACCGACAGGGTAACCTTCGTAAGCCTGTTCCATCGGCCCTAGCGGTCCCTTCCTGCTTTTTGCTTCTCCTCTTTCTTACTATTGCCTAATGCCTGTTGCTATTGCCTTCTTCCTCTTGCCTGTTTTTCCATTTTGTCCTATTTTCAGGCCGTTTTTGGCCCGATGTTGGGCCGGCATAGGTTGGCGCTGGCTTTCCCGATCCGGCCACATCTTTGGAGTCTGCATCATCGCCCGGACCGGCTCTGCCGAGCCCGGTTTTTTGTTTGAGGTAGTTTGTGACCAACCTAATTCCAAGCGAACGAATCGAGCGCTCAATCCTTCTTATCCGTGGACACAAGGTCATGCTGGACTCCGACTTGGCGGAGCTTTACGGGGTCCCAACCAGGCGGCTTAACGAGCAGGTCCGGCGGAACATAAAGCGATTCCCGGCAGATTTCATGTTTCAACTGACACGGGAGGAGCACGAGGCTTTAAGGTCGCGTTTTGCGACCTTAAAACACGGCCGGGGCCAACATCGAAAATATCTCCCTTATGCCTTTACAGAGCAGGGAGCAGCCATGCTTTCGAGCGTTTTGAACAGCGACCGCGCCGTTGAGGTTAATATCGAAATTATGCGGGCTTTTGTCAGGTTGCGTCAGCTACTAGCCACGCGCAAGGACCTCGTGCAAAAGCTGGCAGAGTTGGAGCGAAAGATCGGCGCGCACGACGAGCAGATTCAGGTCATTTTCGAAGCTATCCCCCAGCTTATGACGCTGCCGGAGCCCAAGAAACGAAAGATCGGCTTTATCGTGAAAGAACGGGCGGCCAAATACCGAAGGTCGGTAATGAGCCTGAGGCGGTAAGAACCTCTATCCTTTTCATCGTCCGGCCTTGCTTTCAACTGTTGCCTATTTTTCTCTTGCTATTTGAGATCTGAGATTTGCCATTTGAGATCCCGAAGGGCTCGCCTACCGCCTGTTCCTTCTTTTTCCATTTGACGCCCGAATCCTCCGGAGTAGAATAGGCGGCTAAAAATTGGGTTCTGACGGCTAGGCGTGATTTGTGGCTGAGTCCTTGGACGATCACGAACCACGAGCACGAGTAACGACTTGGCGCTGGGTCTCCGATCCGGTCACATCTTTGACTCGACATTACTGCCCGGACTGGCTCTCCCCAGCCGGGCTTTTTTGGCGGCTAGTAAGATTAAGCATCAACAGGCCCTACTGTGGACCTGTTCTAACCCATTACTTCCTGGGTGGGAATCGCTTATCCCACTCATTTACGTACCCGGGCATACCGGGTCGCCCACGTCCGGGAACATGCATACTGAAGCCAGGAATTCCGTTCCACTCCGGGTTATAACGCCGGATAAGGGCGTCTTCAGCACGGGCAACTTCCCACATCCTTTCTATCATAAGAAATCGGCAGGTGACTTCCTTAGCAGTAATCCCCTTCCGATTTTCAATCTTCTTCAAATGATCATTTAATCGGCTACGAAGCTCTCGAGCTTGTCCAACATAAACTGGCGCACCTCGGCGAAAAAGAACATAGATCCCCGGCTGACGAGAGGCCTCAGGTGCAGAGAGTGGGTGTTCTGGACTCGCCTCCAATACGGATACCAACTGGTCCTCATAGGCCTTATCTACATCAAAGTGAAAATCATGCCGGTCGCACATATCAATCAGTAAGGAGCGAGATCCAGAATTTTTCGGTAGCGACCAACTGAGCTTACTTCTTTCTTAAAATGACCGCACTTTCGTACAAGGTAGCCTTGCTTATATCTCCTCGCCTTACGGCGGACGCCGTGATACTGGCACCAACACGTTTTGTACGAATCTTTTGCACCCCGACCAGTGTGAGCCCGCTTTGGCGGGCAATATCGGCAAGAATGAGATCCGTTTTCATCTCGTGTCCCTGAATGATCGAATTGCCTATTACTACGACCCCTACACCGCCTCGTGCTAGACCCCGTTTCGAGACCTTGCAAAAACGGTGGCAGTCGTTGAAATAGCTCGTAACGTAGTTGGCCCACCCCGGGCCACCATACGGTCCCTTGTCTTCACGGGTGTGGCGAAGCCTGGCAAGCGTGCGGGATAACTCTGGATGATCGAAGTTTAAATCGAGCGGTTCGCTGTCACGCACTGTTTGCCAGTACTTTCCAAAGTTGGCCTCCTCAAGCTTCCGCAAATCCTTGCGCGAAGAGACTAAAGAGAGCCAGAACAGCTGCGGTCGTGTGTTTCGCACGTAGTGATAGTTATTCATGTAAGGAGGAGAGGTGACCATCAAATCTACGGAACTCGGCGGCAAGACATTCGACGATTTCAAGAAATCCAAATTATGAACCTGCCCTTTGGCTTGGCACGGAGTATTTACTAACCGCTCCTTGATCCAGCGTATGTCTGAGACCATCTCGGCCAGTTTGGCCAGAATTGTCGAGTGAACGTCGGCCTTCTCGATAAGTGGCTTCCCCGCGCCAGGCCGGGAGCTCAGACTAGGCTCGTACGTATAGTTGGAAAAACTCACCATCACTGAGCCGAAAGCCACCCGGAACAGGTCCGCGATCTCCTCGTGCCGAATGCTTTCCGCAAAATCGAGGAAAGCGAGAGCCTGCTCTTCGACGGAAAGGCTAAAGAACGGAATTCGAGTTTCGAACTGGGCTGGCCGCAGCGCAACGACAGAGCGCTGTCCCTTAGTTGCGACTCGCCGATACTCCTGGAGGTAAGTTTCCAGGATTTCCAGATCAAGCTTCGGGGAATTCAACTTGGCCTTGCAAGCAAGAGCCGCATAAGGATTAATTTCGAAACCGATCGAATTGAATCCATTCAGCACTGCCTGCACAATCGTAGTTCCCACTCCCGCAAAGGGATCCAGAACGCATGGCCTCGACTTTTTCTTTCGATCTTTCAGGAAGGTCTCGAAGCAATCCTGAACGAATTGCGCAGAAAAACCAGCGATCCAGGGAACCCAGCGGTGAAGAGGCTGTATCTTGTTTTCCGAAAACGCCGGGTCTCGAAACCCATTTCCGTTCCTAACCTTATCCGTGAAATCGAAATTCAGTTGGCGGTTTGGCCGGGACTTATTAGGGACGTAGAAACCGAGGCTTTCCGACACCCTACCTTCGGTCGAAATGATCTCACGATATAAAAACATCTTGGCTATACTGCCCAAGGGGTTGCTCTTAGTAGAGATAATGCAGTTTTGCTCGAACAACCCCGCTGTGTCAAGGAAAAAGCTCATAGCAAAGCCGGAATCACAGCAAAAGTGGGGACATAGCGCACAACGTTGAATCTATACGGGCTGTTCCCCAAACGTCGCTTGACTCACGGAAGTAGATTCATTCGGAAATTGGGGTCAGGCCTGAGGATGGACTTATCGAAAGACCTGACCAAATTTAGTTTGCCTTCCGCATCTCCTCCGCCAGGATCTCATTGACCAGCGACTGATAGGGCAATCCCTTCTTTTCGGCAGATGCCCTCGCGCGGATCAATCCACGAGGTTGCCGGTCCAGAGTTCTTTCAGGAAAAGGGCCGGGGGCATGATCTCGGCGCCGTCGTCGGCCCTGCGCCGCATCTTCTCTCCGCAAATCACGATTTTTCTCTTCAGTCGCGCTTCTTCGTCCAAGGCGATGAGTCCCTTGTAGTCGCGCGGCGACACGCGACTTTTGGATTTTACCTCGATGCCGATCCTGTCTCCCACCATAAAGTCCACTTCAAACTGCGACCGGCTGCGCCAGTACGTAAGCTCATGGTCGAGCCTGTGGTAATCCAGAAAGCTTCTGAGTTCAAGGAATATAAGATGTTCCAACGCCCGGCCGTAGACGTCGGAGCCTTCTTCGATCGAAGGGGTTCGCTTCAACGTGTTGGCGACTCCGACATCAAAAAAGTAGAACTTGGCGGTGGCCACCGGTTTGCGTTTGGAAGTCTTTTGATAGGCCGGGAGTTGGTGTCCGACCAGCGTATCCTCGAGGATTTGATAGTGCTCGCGCACGGTCCTCGGCGGGAACCCCGCATCGTCGGCCACGGCGCTAAAGTTGACCTGCTCCCCGCTGGTGATTCCGGCGACCTCTAGAAAGCGTGAAAAGTTCTCAATGGATCGGGTCAACCCCTCCGCTCTGATCTCTTCACGGAGATAGGTGCCCACGTACGCTTTGAGGTCTTCTTTGTAGCGCTCAGAATCGATGACGGCGGGGAGGCTGCCGCGATTGAGGCGCTCAAGCAACCTTGGCTCATCCAATTCGGCGGACACGAGCGGGTGCAGGCGGCAGACCCAGGCGCGCCCACCCAGAAGATTGGCGGTGCCCCGCTTGAGCTTTCTGGCGCTGCTTCCCGTAAGAATGACGCGCAGCTTTTTGTTGCGCTCGATCAAGAGTTGAATCTCATCAAGGAGGCCGGGAAGTTTTTGAATCTCATCGACGACGACCAATGGCTGCTGGGGGCTGAGCGTTTGCCGCAGGTATTCCGGACGGGCGCTGAGCTCGCGGAAAGTGTCGGCTTCGAGAAGATCATAGAAGGCGGCATCCGGGAACGTCTGACGCACCAGAGTGCTCTTCCCGGTTTGGCGCGGGCCAAAGAGGAAAACGGACTTGTGCTTGGT
>JACPSE010000168.1 GCA_016193465.1 Deltaproteobacteria bacterium | reverse complement strand
TGTAAAGCTGCTGACCCAGGGGGAGCTAAGATCATGGTTTCTCATAGGATTCATGGTGTTAGGTGTCGCTTTCCCTTTTATGCTTGTTGTGGTCGGCTATTTTCTCGAAGGGCTCAGTGGATCACCCCTCCTATTAGCTATAGGGATCTTGGCTCTGCTAGGGGTTTTCGCTCAGAGATACTGTCTTTTAAAAGCGGGAATTAAGCCCGCACTGATATAGCGTGCCATTTATGCCTAAGGTGAAGGTGAGCTATCTCGGCGCGCTATCTCCGATGTTAGCCAGGCGTGAAGAGTACGTGTCGGTGGGGGAGTCCGCTACTCTGGGGGATCTTCTCCAAAAATTAGGGCTGCGGTACGGGGAGAAGTTCCGTTGCAGCCTGCAAAACGCCGACGGCACCCTCGTCTGCAGTGAGGTGGCTATTGTGATTGATGGACTTCCCGTGCGCGACGTCAGCTTTCTGCTCAAAGGAGATCAGGAAATTCAGATAGCTTTGTTACCGCAGATGCTTGGGGGTTGATTTCAACATTAGTAGTCAACGGCAATGGCCTAACTGGTCACGTATCGGTGCGAAGTAGGCAAAACACTTTGTGCGACCGCCGGCGATATCGAGAAAACCATTCTTGGTCTTCGGTTCAACAAGGAGGAGAAGGCCGTGAGTAGAAAGCTATTTCCAAGCCTCATATTGATGATTGCCTTGGTCTCTGTTGCTTTCAATGCGCATGCGCAAAAGCTCTCTTCGGCGTACGGAGCGCTTGGGGGAACCTACCTTCCTATGTGGGTAACCCATGAGGTTGGGCTTTTCAAAAAGTATGGCCTCGACGTAGAGCTAGTCTTTGTTAGGGGGGGAAGTATGGCGGCAACCGCCATCGTTGCGGGCCAGACCCCTATTGCCGGAGCCGATGTCGGTGTGATTCCTCTGGCTGGGAGCGGGTCGGATATCGTTTTCATTGCCAACATGGTTGACACACTCGCTTATTTTCTGGTGGCAAGGCCGGAAATCAAGACAAAAGAAGACCTTCGGGGAAAACGGGCGGGGATCAGCAGGTTTGGCAGTACCTCCGATTTCGTTACACGAATGGCCTTGGAAGGACTGGGATTGGCTCCCGACCGGGATGTTGCCATCGTGCAGATCGGAGCCGTGCCGGATCGCTTTGCTGCCATGGAAGGCAATATTGTGCAGGCGACTGTGCTGACTCCTCCGATCAACCTTGTGGCCAAGAAAAAGGGATTTTCCATAATCGTCGATGTAGCTGCTCTTGGGCTTAAGATCCCGAACTCAGCCCTAGCCACAACTCGCTCCTATATGAGGCGGAATCGGGAGATCGTGCGAAAATATCTCATGGCGTATCTTGAAGGCATCAAAGTGTTGAAATCCAATCCTGCCCTCTCCATAAGGAGCCTCTCACGGTACACTCGCGTGACTGACGCGGAATCCCTACAGGAGGCCTATAAGGTTTATGCAGGAGCGGTCCCAGAACGCCCATACGTCGATCTTCCTTCCATCCAGAAAGTGATTGATTTTTATAAAAAGGATCGCCCGGAGATGGCGAAGCTCAAAGCCGAGCAAATTGTTGACGTGAGTGTCCTGCAAGAGATTGATCAATCGAGATTCATAGACACGCTTTACGGTAGATGATCTACTTGCGATCGCCGTTTGGATAGAGCAGCTCCGCATAACAAAAGGGGGCATAAACGAGGCCGTTTTATTGATAGCCTCTATAAGTCGTTTAGAACAGAATAGTTACTCTCTCGTTAGGGAACTCTGGAGGAGAATATGCTGGACAGGTGGAGGGCCAGGCCCGGATGGATTCAGCCGCGGGTATGCAACGATATTGAAATCTATGACTTTTATCGGGTTGCACCTGAGGACGTTGTGCTTGTTCTCACTACCCTGGCGGTGGTTGACTCCGCGAGGAAGGAGGAGGTAGAGGCCTCATTAGACTTATTAGATCAGGCTGTCGAACACCTGAGCATGGCCGGAGTGAGTTTGATTATGCTAGGAGGCGATCCCGTCCATCTGCACCATGGCAACGAAGGCCATAAAAGAATCTTGGAACACCTGCGTACCTTAACTCATGTGCCAGTGACAACGAGTTCAGAAGCGCTTGCGGACGCCTTACACTTTCTTTCGTGCAAGCGGATACTGATGGTCTCGTCCTGGCGCCCGGAGTCTACGCACCTTCTGTCTCGCCTGAGAGAGTTTCTCTCAGCTTCGGGAATCGAGATAGCCGCGGTGGAAACGATTCAGAGGAATCTTCTCTCGATAGAGAAAGGCGCGAAGACACCAGGAGAGATTTATGGCCATGTGATTGCTGCCTTTAAGAAAAACCCGGACGTCGATGCAGTTTTCATTCAATCTGGCACGATAACAACGATCGACATCATAGAGACCTTAGAAAAGGAATTAGGAAAACCAGTTGTGAGTTCAAACAGCGTGAAAATCTGGGGTTCGTTTAGGCCGCTGAATATTCCTGTGGGTCCAGGTTATGGGAGACTTCTGGGAAGCCTGTGACAGAAAAATGAGTGCGCGTCGCTAAGGAATTTACGATACTTTATGGCCAAGGCCGGATGATTGGGAGGAGACATGGACAGAAGCTTAATGAGAATTTTTACCTTTTTTTTGCTCCTAGGGTACGGCTCTGAAATCCATGCCGCGCAGGGCGGGATAACACAAGCCAAGATTAGCCAGTCGAACGTTGGCCCCAGTTCTGTTCCCTTGTGGGTTGCACAAGGACAGGGCATGTTCAAAAAACGGGGCCTCGAGGTGGAGGCAATCTTTGTTCGCAACAGCACCATCCAAATAGCGGCCTTAACCACAGGGGATATGCAGTTTAGCAGCACCGGAGGGGCGCCAACTTTGAGTGCCGCTGCGGGAGGAGTGAGCCTAAAAATTTTCGCCAACCTCCACCGGCGCCTTCCGTATGATATCGCAGTAAGGCCTGATATAAAGTCGCCGGAGGATTTGCGTGGCAAGGGTGTTGGGGTTACCAACATCGGCGGCACCACTTGGATGGCTGCCGTACTCGCCCTGGAGCATTTAGGGCTAGACCCGGGTCGGGACAACATCAACCTACAGGCGCTTGGTAACCAGACCGTCCTGGTGCAATCGTTGGACAGTGGACGAATCGAAGCTATCTTGGTAGATCATTTCTTCAGCAGAGAGCTTAAAGAGAAGGGGTTCAGAATCCTTTTCGAAGGTCGCGCTGCTAACATTCCCTTCGCAGGTACGGGCCTGGTTACAACACGGGCTTATTTCGACCAACGTGCTGATATCGTAGAGAATGTCTTAAAGGGGCTTTTGGAGGCACAGGCTTTTATCGCAGACCCCAGGAACAAGCCTATAGTTCTTAAAACTATCAGGGAACGGCTTAAAATCGCCGAACCATCCGTACAGGAGTGGGGTTATCAGTTTCTCCTGGAGACGATGGAGCGGAAGCCTTATCCTGCTTTGGAAGGACTGCGCAATATTCAGCGTTTCATGAAGCACAATGCTCAGGTGGCCAAGGTTCGAGTGGAGGATCTGATCGATGATCGGATTATGCGGAAACTGGATGAGAGCGGTTTCATTGATGGTCTCTACAAGGCAAAATAAGTCATTTTTCACCGCAACGGCTTTATTGTCGCGCGCTCCTGGAAAAGTCTTAGAGAATGCCAAGATCGCACTCCTTCTCGTGGCACACTTGGAAGAGATCCCGTCAGGACGGACATGGACCGATCCCTTGCGTGTAACGACCTCTTAATCACATGCTACCATCGCAAAATGCCGGCAACCTGAGGACTGCACGAGAAGGAACATAGATGGTGAATCTCTGCAAGGCATCTGCGTTTTCAGACCTAACGCCGTATGAGATCTTCCAGGAATGGGAGGGAATTCCTGTCCATAGGGGGTTCATTGTTCAGGATCTTCTACATATAGAGATGGACTATTGGAAGAGGAAGGGTGTAAGGGGTGCCTTTATAGACCTCGATGGATCCGGAGGAGTCTGTAACACCTACATTTGCGAGATTCCCGCCCAAGGGATGACCACGCCCCAACGTCATCTTTTTGAGGAGGTAATCCTGATTCTCGAGGGTCAGGGCGCTACGAGTATTTGGAACGAAGGGGGGAAAAAGCAAACCCTTGAGTGGCAGCGTGGGAGCCTCTTTTCGGTGCCGCTGAATTCTTGGCACCAACATTTTAATGGCCAGCGGAAAGATAGGACACTCTATATCGCCATGACAGATGCCCCGGTTGTCCTCAACCGGTACCGGAATCTTGACTTTGTTTTTGACAACTCTTACACATTTTCAGATCGGTATTGTGGAGATCCAGATGAGCTTTCAGCTGCCGGCCACTATGTTGATGGCTTCATGCGCGGCAGGGTCTGGGAGTCGAACTTTGTAGCCGATGTGTTTGCCTTCGAGCCGAAAATTCATGAAATCAGAGGGCGAGGGAACCGGACGACTCTTTTTGAGCTCGCAAATAGCACAATGAGTCCCCATGTCAGCCAATTTCCCGCGGCTTCTTATAAGAAGGCGCATCGTCACGGACCAGGCGCGCATGTTATCATCCTCACAGGGCATGGCTATTCTTTTTTATGGGAGGAAGGAAAAGAAGAGGAAAAGAAGAGGGTGGATTGGGGTCCTATGAGCATGTTTGCACCTCCCCTCCAATGGTTTCATCAGCACTTCAACCCCGAGCCGAGTCCCGCCAGATACGTTGCGCTAAAACCATATGGGGCAAAGTATAGGATAGAGAAGGTAAGGCAGGGATTAGACTTCGATGTTGGGGGCGGAGGGTGGGGAGGCGTTCAAATCGATTTTGAAAACCAGCCCAAAGACATCCATGAGATATTTGTAGAAGAGTGCAAGAAAAAGGGCGCCCAGGTTTCTTAAACGACTTGTTTATGGTCAATATTATCTTATTGATGTAGTTGGAGGTTCGAATGTATATCGACGGAGATACCCACTACTGGCCGCTGCGCTTTATCGAGCGCGTCTCCCACCCGGGACGGGGCCACGTCGAAGTCACAAAAGACACGGGCGATTTCTACCGTTTCGGCGAGCGCGTTCCCGGCGATGTGGCCACCTACTACCGGGACGGCAAAAAGATCCACTCGTTCAAGGAAGGACGCTGGAATCTCGATTTGCGCACGGAGTTCATGAGAAAGGACGGCTTCGACGTCCAGGTGCTGATCCCCGACAACCGGCCGTTGATCTACGAGGTGGAGCCGGAGTTGGGAAAGGCGTTGGCGCGCGCCTACAACGATACGGCGGCTGAGGATATCGCCGGCAAAAAGCAGTTCATCGGCGTCGCCTGGGTCTATCTTCCCGACGTCCGGGAAGCGGTGCGGGAGCTGAGACGGGCGGTGAAGGATCTGGGGTTTAAGGCGGTGAAGCTCAATGGTGGATACGGCGGCGGCGATCTCGACAGCGAGATCCTCTGGCCGCTCTACGAAGAGGTCGCGCGGCTGGATATCCCCATCCTGGTCCACCCAGCGGCGCGCGTCTTCGAGGTCCAGCACAGCCATCCCTGGCTCATCGGCAGCGAGAGATATCAGGGGTTTCAGCATTTTGCTACGGCCCTCGGCTTTCCGCTGACCTACATGGTGACCGCGTCGCGCTTGATTTGTAGCGGCGTCCTGGATCGCTTCCCGACGCTGAGGTTCGCCTTTTTCGAGGGCGGGATCGGTTGGGTACCGTGGCTCATGCAAACCTTGGATCAACACACGCCGGGCGAGGCTGCGATCTCGCCCGCCGTCAAGCAGTTCTACGAGGGAAAAGAGGGGCCGAAGAGGCCGCCGAGCGCGTACTTTGACCAGTTCTATATCGCGGCGGTCTCGTGGGAGAAATATTTGCCTGAGACGGTGAAGGGATGGCCGAATCACAACATCATCATCGGAAGTGATTTCGATCATGGAGACGCAGTCGCCACCTGGCCCAAGACGGTGCAACCTGTCAAGTCTATGGCCGGGCTCTCGGCAGAGGACAAAGAGAGGGTCCTCGGGGGAAACGCCATGCGACTGTTCGGATTGGAATAAGAATCGAGTCTCAAACGTCGTGGATGTGGCTGCGGCTCCCACCCTCGGCGATCTTGTTTCCATCATGTTTCGCTTTTCTCCCGGCTGATCCATAAGAACATTTTTTTCTTCTCGTACTATTCCTTCGTTAGGAATTACTTTCGTTGTCCAGAGGAAGGTTGGAGTGGTTATGAAACGACTGAGGATTCTGTGCGTCGTGATTTTCTGGGGCCTCTCTTCTGGCTGCACAAAATTTCCCATAGTGGGCTCTTATTATTACAAGGATGCCTTGATTGGGACGGCGGACTACAATCTGTTTAGCGGGACATCGCATATCCGGGTTGGCGACCGGGCTCGGAAAGTTCGCTGCGAAGGCGACTCTTACGGCACCTACGCGCCGCTATTTACACTCAGCGGGGCTGGCCATGGAGGCGAGGCAGAACTGAGGTGCAGTGATGGGAGAATCTTCAGGATTCAGTGGGCGACCCTATCGTGGGCGACGGGTTACGGGGTTGGCCGTGACCAGCACGGAGACCGAATTACGCTCGTGTATGGCATGAGCGAAGAGGAAGCAGAGAACTTTTTGCTGAAGGAATTGCCGGTTATTTTGAAACGTTCTGATTAACCATTCGGCAGGAAAGTTGCAGCGGCAACTTCGACAAAGCGCATAGATGATGCCTTCCTAGCTCTATCCACCCGGCAACGAACAAAACTGGCCAGACTGGACAATATTGGTTCTGCCGGAAGCCTCTGTACGTCAAAATTGCTTCCCGACCACAGGCCAAGTGATAGAAAGTCTTTGAAATAACAGCCGTTTTGCTTCTCTACGGGATTGCCTTTGTTGGCACGATTTGTGCGTTGACATGACTCCTGGGAATTTTCAGGTAATCCAGGCCTTTTAAAAGTTATGAAAAGGAGCGTAACCGTGGATGAAATCATAACGCCATCACAGGTGGCAGAGCTGCTCAAGATCCACGTCAAGACTGTCTACAAGCTAGCGCGGCAGGGGGTGATTGCGGGGAACCGAATCGGCCGTAGCTGGCGGTTCAGTAAAAACCATATCCTGGCTCTCTTGTTCCATCAAAATGGGAAGCTGCCGGAGGGCGGGGCCCGAGGGCGATAAGCCGGCCGCGCTCCACCTGACGGATTGATAAATAAGAATCAACAGCCGGAAAATTACATCTTATGGTAAGCAGCCAAACCCTATCTTTTCTATTCCCTGCCGAGGTCTCGGGAATTTTTGACGCTCCAAAAAAAGCAATGATCATAAGGCTGAGGTGGCCCGTGGTCATTATCTGTTCCTATCTGCTGCTTTTCTCCACCGAGGGATGGCTGGATCCTGTCGCGGCCTACGCCCTCCTCTTCTATATGTTGTCCAATACCGCGCTCTACTTGGTTGATGAAGAACTGTTCTCGTCCGCCTACTTTTATACACCCCTGGTCATTTTTGACACCCTTTTTATTGCCGCGACCATGGCCCTGAGCAGGCAGGCCACCACAGAGTTTTACCTCGGCTATTTCCTCACTATCATCCTCTGCAGCCTTTGCAGAGATTTTCGCGGGTTGATCATCATCGCGCTGTTAGCGCCTCTCGTCCACGGCTACCTTCTCTTTAAGTCCGCTGAAGTTTACGATCCAAGTACTTATCTGCGTCTTCCGCTCCCTTTTGTGATGGCGATCTTCTACGGCTACTTTGCCCAGCTCGAAAACTTCGAGAGGAGCTTGAAGGAAAAGGCGGAGCAGGAGGCCCGAAACATGGCTATGGTCCATTCCCTTTCTCAGGCCCTGACTCGCTCTTTGGACACCCGGCAGATCCTGCAGACCCTTAGAGAAAAGATCCATCAGGTACTGCCAGCGGCCAAGCTCTATGTCTTTGTCGTGGACGAGGGGAGCAGAGCCTCGCATGCGCTTCTGTTTGATATAGGAAAGGAAGAGACATCGGCTCCGAGGGCTGTTTCGCTGCAGGATTTTTCTATCGTGGCAGAGTCTCTTGCTAGCGGCGAGCCCGTTTTCAGCCGCTCTGCTCAACTCGCCTCAGTCGTGAGCGAGGGGCAGGGCGCTGCGGGCGGATTATCCTTCGCGGCGGCCATGGCGATTCCGATCGCTTTCCGTGGAGAGAGCTATGGGGCCATCCTTCTCGGATTTGACGAGACACAACTCTCCCTGAGCCCGCGGGAAAACGAGTACGGGAAAATAGTCGCCTTTGCAACTGCCATAGCCTTGAACCAATCCAAAAGGGAGGAGCAGATCCAGCGCCACGTTCGCGGCATTACTGCCCTGCACGAGATCAATCTCGCTACTACATCCACACTGGATCTCCCGGCTGTCTTGGAGATCTTGGTACAAAAAATCGAACCTCTGCTCCCGCGCGCTGCTGTCACTGCCGTGAGAATGATCAACAGGGAAACCGGGCGATTAGAAGCGGCGGCTTTTCGGAATATGACGCGAGGGGAATGGACAAAGGGAATCCCTGAAGGCGGGCGCGGTCTCAGTAGAGCGGTGTTAGAGAGGAAGGCGCCGGTGTTTGTGGAAAACGTCCTCAAAGATCCGCGGACAAGATATCCCGAGTTTTTCCGTAAGCATGGCTTGGTCTCCTATCTTGGCGTGCCGTTGGTCGCCAAGGGCGAGGTCCTGGGAGACATCTGTATCTTTACCAGGGAGGAGCGCCCGTTTACCAACGGAGAAGTCAAGTTTTTCTCCACGCTCGCGGGCCAGGCAGCTATAGCAATCCACAATGCCCAGCTCTTCGAAGATATCAAACAGCAGGCGGTGGAGCTGGAGAGGGCGAACAGCGTGAAGTCAGAGTTTCTCAGCGTGATGTCGCACGAACTTCGGACCCCGCTGAACGTGGTGATGGGTTATACGGGGTTAATCCAGGACAAGATGCTAGGGGAGATCAACGAGCGGCAGGAGAAGGCGTTGGAAAAAGTCATCAGGCACTCAGGTGAGCTCCTGTCCATGATTACCAGCATACTGGACGTGACCGCGCTCGAGGCCCAGATGATCAAGTTCGAGAGAGAGGAGGTCAAGCTGAGCGAGGTCCTAAACGAACTGAGGCTCGCCTACGACGTTCCGTTGGTCAAGGGGCTCACTCTGATCTGGGACTATCCTTCTGAACTTCCAACGCTCAGGACTGATCGCGGCAAGCTCAGGCACATCCTCAGAAATCTTATTAATAATGCAATCAAATTTACTGAGAATGGCAGTGTGACCGTATCCGCCTGGTATTATCCTGCAAGGAGGGCAGTGGAAGTCAAGGTAGCAGACACCGGAATAGGCGTTTCCCCGGAGGCGTTACCGGTCATATTTGACAGGTTCCGTCAGATGGATAGCTCGGAGACAAGGGTTTACGGCGGCGTCGGATTGGGCCTTTACATCGTCAAGAGGTTTACCGAGCTTCTCGGAGGCAGGATCGTGGCAGAGAGCAAGTTGGGCGAGGGTTCCATCTTTACTCTGGTCCTGCCGTATTGAATCCCCGGAGCATCTCGTTCTTTTTCTTACAGGCTAAGAGGCGTTCTTTTGTCCGGAAGCCTGGGAAAGATCTTTTCGGCCACGAAATCTTAAGATGGTTTGATGCGGCCCGTATTCGCCCGCTCGATGAAATTCTTCAAAGCGGCGAAGTAGGCGTCGCCACCAACGATGTAGGTGTCGTTATGATGCGCGCCGCGAATGGTGTAGAACTCCTTGGGCGCGCGGGCAGCTTCGAAGACTCTTTTTCCCTGCTCGTAGGGGACCACTTCGTCTCTGTCGCCGTGTAAAACTAGCAGCGGGGCTTCGACTTTTCTGATTTTCTCAACCACGTCGTAGCGGGTGCGGAGAAGAGGACCGATAGGAAGAAAAGGAAAGGCCGCTCTTGCCATTTCCCGGATGGAGGCGAATGGGGTTTCAAGGATGAGCGCTAAACAGCTCTCGCGTGTGGCTAGGTCTGCGGCCACAGCCGCCCCGAGGGAACGGCCGAAAAAGACGATTCCTTTTGAGTCCAGGTTCTCTCTGGAGCGCAGATATCTTAACGCGGCCTCGCCGTCCCTATAAGTTCCCCCCTCCGATGCTCTTCCCTCACTGCGGCCATAGCCACGGTAGTCGAAGATGAAGATATTGATCTTGACCTTGTCGTGAAGGAGCTTGATGTTTTCTAAGCGGTGGCTGATATTACCCGCGTTGCCGTGGAACCAGAGGAGGGTTATCTGAGCGCCTGGATAGGGGACGAACCAACCATTGAGGCGCACGCCATCGCCGGTAGCGAAATAGGCATCGTCGAATGCCAGGCCGAGGTCACGTGGAGTATTATCAATCCGGTCGCTGGGATAAAAAATAAACCGTTCTTCCATAGGACAGCCCCAGAACAGGACGGGGAAGAAGAAGACCAGCAAGGGAAAGCCCTTTTTCATGTCAGCTCATTTCTGTGAAGGGCAAAGCCCCGTGCTGTGCGGCGACGGTTAGACGAGTTCAAGGCGGCATTAGTGCTTGTGCTCGCCTCTGAGCTTCCACTCCAGCCCGTCGATGATGCACTCGACGCTGGCTTGGAGGATGTCCTCGGCCACGCCGACGGTCCCCCATCTCTCCTTGCCGTCGGAAAAAATGCCGAGGACCCGCACCGGCGCCCCCGCCCCTTTTTCCTCGTCATCATCGGATATCTCTCCATGGTGCAGTAAGCGCACGTCAAACTCCTCCAAGCGGACCTCAGAGAGCTGAGGGTAGTGCTTTTCCAGGACCTTGCGCACGGCGTTGTCCACCGCATGGACCGGGCCGCGGCCGCTTGCGGCCACCAATTCCTCCTCCCCAAAGATCTCTATCAACACAGAGGCCTCGGTCGCGCTTCTCAGCCCTTCCGGGGCCTGGAAGTTTACCTGATCGTCGATCTTGCAGCGTAGGACCCGAAAGGGCTTCAGGTAATCTTCCCGCTTGCGGATCGACATCAGCTCAAACGAGGCCCAAGCGCCGTCTAAGCGAAAGAAAACCTCCTTGAGATCCCTATCCATAGGCACCTCCTGTTGTTTAAGGGGCCCGTCTGTAAAAAGACCATCTTATTATAACTCCGGCTAATAAAATGGCCAGGGTAAAAAATCTTGCCTCTCTCATCGCTTGTGCCATAATAGAACCTAAAGGAGGGTTCGCCATGGTCCCTGAAAGCGCGGAAAAGCCGATCGGCCGGATCACCCACTACTATTCCCATCTCAGCGTGGGTATCATCGAGCTAACCGAAGGGGAACTCAAGGTGGGAGACACCATCCGGATCAAGGGAAAACACACCGACTTCACCCAAACCGTGGACTCTATACAGATAGAGCACCAAGGCGTCACTCAGGCGCCGAAAGGGAAATCCGTTGGGATCAAGGTCAAGGAGAAGGTGAGGGAGCACGATCTGGTTTTTCGGCTCTGACAGGGGCGGCTCTTCGGAGCGGAAAAAATATTCAAAATTTAGCCCGATTTTGGTAATATGAAGTGCCCTATGGAAAAGAGGATATCCACAGATCGGTTGCAGAGTTTCTTCTTCAGCATAACTCGCCAAAGCTTTTGGCAATTAGGCATCAACGACGCGACGGTTGCGCGGTATGTAGCCGACGTGCTCACCGATTTCGCCAGCAGCGATAGTCTTTATCGCATCCGCAACCGCGCAGGAAAGAAGCTGGAGGGCGTGGTAGAGATGCTGGCTGAGAAGCGACCGGGAGCGAACCAGGAGAGCGTTGTCCTTAGAGAAAGGGCGCTACGTAAATATCTGGGAGACTATACCCTCTTCATGAGCGGCATCTTTCGTTCCTATGTCGAGGGAAAGGGCTTTCTCAACTACTATCTCCAAGAGGGAAGACGTTGCTATTGGACGGTTTCCGAGCTGGACCTCTCGCTTTACCGCACCGGCTTCATCCTCTTTCAGGAGCTGTCCAAGAAGTTTGAATACTATTCCGGCGCCCTGGATTACATGCGCAAGGCCTATTTCGCCCCGGAGCCTGGAGAGGATCCTTTCGCTGGATTTTTGAAGCAAGTCGAGGGCTGGATCAAAGTCAACGTGAAAGAAAATTAACTTTTACGACCCATTCCCGCTTCGACTTTCCCGCCAGTGAACTAAAGCCTTTGAGGCCGTGAGATATCTTCTTTTAACCTTCCTCTTTGCCGCCCTCTCTGCCCTTCTGTTCACGGGTTTTTTGCTGGCCTTTCTTTTTCTACCCCCGCTGCAGGAGCGGGAAACGGTGGAGGTGAGGGTGGAACGGGGAGAACCTCTCTCTTCGGTTGTCCGCAGGCTTAAGGATCACGGCGTGATTTCCAATGAGAGACTTTTTTCTTTTTGGGCCAGACTGCGGGGCCTGGATAAAAAGATTCACTGGGGTCTTTACCGTTTCGAGCTGCCTCTGCAGCCCCGGCAGGTGTTGAATCAGATGATGCTGGGAAAGGGTGTTTTTCGCCGCGTCACGATACCCGAGGGCTTAACGGTCAAGGAGATTGCCGAGATCCTGGAAAAAAAAGCGGAGCTGGTAAGCAAGGATCGGTTCCTGGCGGAGGCTGCGAGCCCCAAGCTCCTTTCGTTAGCCGGGCTAGGGGGGAGAGGGCTTGAGGGCTATCTCTTTCCGAACACCTACTACTTTACCCCCTTCGTCACAGAGAGGGATATCCTCGTCGCAATGGTGGAGCAGTTTTGGGAAATATTTAACGCGCGGATGGAGGAGCAGAGCAAGGCGGTAGGACTGAGCCTTCACCAGGTGGTGACGCTGGCCTCATTAATAGAGAAGGAGGCCGGCATTGAAGCGGAACGCCCTCTGATCTCCGCGGTATTTCATAATCGGTTAAAGCGCAAGATCCCTCTGCAGAGCGATCCCACAGTGATTTATGGACTCAAGCGCTTTACGGGAACCCTGACCCGGAAGGATCTGGACAATCGCACTCCTTACAACACTTATCGTATTCCTGGGCTTCCTCCTGGACCCATCTGCAATCCGGGACTCTCCTCGCTCAAGGCCGCGCTCTTCCCAGCCCTAGTCCCTTATCTTTACTTTGTCTCCAAAAATGACGGCTCCCATCTCTTTTCCGTGAGCCTCGGTGAGCATAACCGCGCGGTGAGAATGTACCAGAGTGGCAAGCGGGGCCGTTCCGGTGGGTAGGCGCTGCTGCGTTTTAGCCCGCGTTCGGACATGTTATATTTACACGTCTAAGAGGGAGAGATGGAGATGCCTCAAGAGTTAGGATCGCCCGAAAGGCTCGCCGGGCGCGTGGCCGGCCGTCTCAGGCGGCATCTTTGGTGGGACACTTTACTGGCATCGTTTCCGCCTCTTTTTGCTGTTACCTCGCTGGGGGTTTTACCCTATAGCGCGGCCTGGAAACCGAGCGTAGCAGGGATGGGCGTCGCCGCAGTGCTCGCGGCATCGGCCTTTGTGATCGGGCTTTGGCGGGCGCGCGGCGCGGCC
Source organism: Deltaproteobacteria bacterium (assembly GCA_016193465.1). Classification (GTDB taxonomy): domain Bacteria; phylum Desulfobacterota; class Binatia; order UBA9968; family UBA9968; genus UBA9968. The sequence goes on along the minus strand of JACPSE010000168.1, from coordinate 4,444 downwards.
GCCTCGGTCGGGCAGGCCGCTCGGTTGATCGACCAGAAAGTGGCAGGGCAGGAGCGCTTTGTTACGTTAGCGACGATGGACCCGTCGGCTTGCTCGCCCTTCTTGGTGAGCCGTTTGCGCGATGAGGCGGCCGATCTCGCGCGGCGCCTGAACCTGGAAAGGGATTTCCCTTACCGGATTAAGCGTTCCTTCTTTCAATCGTTGATCCTCTCGCTATCTGCGATCCTGTTATTTCTTTTGATCCCACAGATCGCTCTCCTGCTGACCTCAGGGACCCCCGGCCATGAGTTGATGCGCTCCGCCCGGCAGTTATCGCGGGTGCCCGGCTTCTCGGAACTCGCCCGCAAGCTGGAGGCATTGGCCGCTCGTCTGCGGGAGCCTGGTCTGACCGATGCGGAAAAGCGCGCCCTGGTCCGTGAGCTGCTAGCTCAATTGGAAAGGCCGCGCAACGCCGAACGGCAGCCGGGGGGCGCTGGTAGCGAGCTGTTGGATCAGGCGGGAGATGCCCTGCGCAGATTGGAGCAGGGGTTGGAGCGAGGGGAAGAGCGCGGCGGGAACGGTTCCGGAGACCAATCGGCGCGCGGGGAAAAAAGCGGCGGCGAGTCGGGACGGAGCGAAACAAACGAAGGGCGCGGGGAAGCGAGCGGCTTGGCGAGCAAGGAGCCGGCGGGGAAGGAGCCCGGTCCCGGGGACAAGCGGCAGCCGGACAAAAAGCGGGCAGAGACGGGTCTGGGTAACGGAGAGGGAAACGAGAAAGATAAAAGCAGAGAGGCGAAAAGGGCGGGAAAAGAGGAAAGCGGCGACAAAGGCAGCAGGAACCCTGGGGAGGAGATCCCGACGGGCAAAGCGGCTGAAAGGTTTCTTAAGCCCGGAGAAGAGGGAGAAAAGGGAATTAAAGGCGCGCGCTTTGTTACCGTCCAGTTGCCCGAAGAAGAAATCGCAAGCGAAACCGGCCAGGGCGGTTCGGGTAAGAGGAGAGAGCTTCGCCCCAAGACTCCCGTCAGCAATGTGCCTCTTAGACGGCCCGATGCTCCCGACGCCTCCCCCGAGAAGCAGCCTTTGCCTTTGGAATACCGTGGGCTGATCCGTTAGAAGGGGAGAAAATGGAACCAGAAAAATTTCGCGAGCTATTCTCGCTGCTGGGGACGGAGGTCCAGAAAGTGATCGTTGGACACGCGGATGTCATCCGTAAAGTCCTGATCGCCTTTCTTGCCGGGGGCCACGTGCTTCTTGAAGGAGTGCCGGGTTTGGGCAAGACCCTGCTCATCAAATCATTGAGCCGAGCCTTGGGGCTCTCCTTCAAACGGGTTCAATTCACGCCTGATCTCATGCCCTCGGATATCATCGGGACTCAGGTGCTTACCGAGAGCGATGGGCGCAGGGAGTTTCAATTCAAGAAGGGGCCGATTTTTGCTCAGGTTGTCCTTGCAGACGAGATCAATCGTGCTACGCCGAAAACCCAATCGGCTGTTTTGGAGGCGATGGAGGAAAAGCAGGTGACCGTTTTCGGCGAGACCTATCCGTTGGAATCTCCTTTTATGGTGCTGGCGACGCAAAACCCGATAGAACTGGAGGGAACTTATCCCCTTCCGGAGGCACAACTTGACCGCTTCTTCTTTAAGCTTCTGGTCTTGTCCCCTTCGCCTCAGGAGTTAGGAGAGATTTTACAGCGGACCACAGGCGCCGGGTTGCAGGAGGCCGGTCAGGTTCTGCCCAACAACGGGGCGGAGGTGATTGCCGAGATGAAGCATCTGCTGCGCCAGGTCATCATCGCGCCGCCGCTTGAAGACTATGTAGTGCGTCTGGTCCACGCCACTCATCCGGCGGCAAATAAGGGTGGCGGTATCGCTGAGGTCCGTGAGTATCTCCGCTTCGGCTCGAGCCCGCGCGGCGCCCAGGCGATCATCCTCGGGGCCAAGGGGAATGCGCTGGTGGAGGGGAGGGTTCACGTGAGCTATGAGGATGTCGAGGCGGTGATCTATCCGGCGCTCCGCCACCGCCTGATTCTCAATTTCCAGGCCGAGGCGGAAAATGTCGGCGGCGACCAGATCCTGGCGGCGCTGATAAAGAAGGTGCCGCGGGACTAGTCAGCTTGACTCATAACTTGACTGATACTTGACTCTCCATTTGCTATTTTCATTTTCCTAGTATTCTGCAAATAACGGCCTGGCTTATTTTCGACTCGCTTGACCAATAACTTGACTTACACTTGACTGATACTTGACTAATGCTTGACTCATGTGTAAGCTGGCTTCATGGCCTATCAGCCCCTTTTTACTATCAGTCCGGCTCTGCTCAGGACGATCGAGGAGATCGTTGCCTTAAGGGAGAAAGTCCTTTCGGCAACCGTCCAAGTTGCCTGGATTCCAACGCTCCAGAAAGACAGCCGGGTCCGGAACACGCATAGTTCCACTGCTATCGAGGGTAACCCGTTGACACTGGAGCAGGTGCGTGCGTTGGAAGAGGGGCAACCGCTAATGGCAGTAACTGAGCGTTCTCGACGGGAGGTTCTCAATTATTTTGCCGGGCTTCGCTTTATTGAAAAGCGAGTGAATAAGAAGCCCATCACACATGAGGATGTTTTGAGGCTCCATGCGATCATCGGAGGCATGGTGATGGATCAGGGGAGAGCCGGGAGGTATCGGGACATTCAAGTAAGGGTGGGCCGCTATCTTCCACCATCTCCAGAACAGGTCTCCGGTCTTATGTCGGAATTGCTCGACTGGTGGAATAAAGAGGCTTCCAAGTGGTCTCCGGTCATTACCTCGGCGATCATCCATTATCGGTTTGAGGAGATCCATCCTTTTGCAGATGGGAATGGAAGGACCGGGCGCACGCTGGCCCTATGGGAGCTTTATCGCCGTGGGTTTGACACGCACCACATCTTTTCTGTGGATGAGTTCTACTGGGAGGATCGCCCGCGCTACTACGAATCGCTGGACGTCGTTAGAAAAGCGGGAGGTAACTTGACCGGCTGGCTCGAATACACGGCAGAAGGTCTTCGGTTGACGCTTGGAAAAGTGTGGTCGCGAGTGCAGCGGCTTATCGCAGAAGCCGGATCGAGGAGGATTGTACTCCGTCCGAAGCAGGAGAAGCTGCTTAATATGCTCAGGGATCATTCAAGCCTCACTCCGCGGCAAATTTGGGGGGGGCTTGGTGTCTCCAGGCAGGGGGCGATGGGTCTTTTGAGGCCTTTGATGGAGGCCGGTCTGGTCCAGCGAGTTGGCACGAAGAAATCGGGGCGGTATATTCTTGTTTAAGCAATGGCGCGGTCATCCAAAAACAACAACAGCGAGGCGATTTTCCATCTAAGGAAACGGCCGCGTCCGGCCCGCTGCGGATAACGGCGAAGTGAGAGAGAAGAACTCTGTAGACAACTTGACTCATAACTTGACTGATACTTGACTGTGGTAAAGGCGCAGAATGCGGGCCTGCGCCAGACTCTAGCAGCGGCGCTGAAAAAGCTTCGGTGGGCTAGGAGTTGAAGATGAAAGCAGGAAAAGCGATTATTCCGGTGGAGCGTATTGCACGATCGATCCTTCTCATAAGAGGCCAGAAGGTAATGCTAGATGTGGACCTCGCAGAGCTTTACGGCGTGCCTACCAAGCGCTTAAACGAACAAGTAAAACGCAACCGCAGACGATTTCCTGCGGATTTCATGTTTCAGCTTTCCGCCGGGGAGAAAGCCGAGGTGGTCGCAATTTGCGACCACCTCCAGAAGCTAAAGTTTTCGCCTACCTTGCCCTATGCCTTTACGGAGCATGGTGCAATCATGTTGGCTAGTGTGTTGAACACACAAAGGGCTATTGAGGCGAGCTTGTACGTGGTACGGGTGTTTGTCGAGCTTCGTAACATGCTGGCCACACACAAAAAATTGGCCCAAAAGATATCGGAATTAGAGGCCAAACTCGAAGAGCATGATGCACAAATTGGCTCCTTGGTTGAGGCTATTCGCCAGCTCATGCTGCCGCCCAAAAGCAAGAGTCGCCGAATTGGGTTCCTGGTGAGTGAAAGGGTCCTGAGATATGGGCACGGGTGAAAGGACCTAAACATAGGGTGACAACATGCCGACACTTGATTGGATTGGTAAGAAAGCGGTTCTAAATCATCACCGGCAGGTCCCCTTTTGGCTTGATTGCCTATAGGCTCTTGTCAGGTCGCATTCCCATCGACTAAAATCCCCGCCAATTATGGGACTAGGCGAAGCCGATACCCGCGCGAAGCTGATCGATCCTGCTATCCATGCCCGAGGCTGGACTGAGGACCTTATCCGGCGCGAGGAGACCGCCGGAGCCGTCGAAGTGATTGACGGTAAGCCGCGCAAGCAGGCCAAAGGGCGCGTAGATTATGTCCTTCGCGTCAAGGTTAATCCTGATACGCAGCCTGTCGCAGTAGCGATCATCGAAGCTAAAGCCGAAGACCTCCAGCCGACGCATGGTTTAGA
>JACPSE010000169.1 GCA_016193465.1 Deltaproteobacteria bacterium | reverse complement strand
CAGGCTCTTCTGGATCCAGCCGGTCAGAAAGGAGATATCCAGCACGCCCAGGTCACCCTCCTTGAGCTGCAAGGCAACGGCCTCGGCTAGCTGCGCCGCCTCGCTCCGCTTGGTCTCGATGAGATAGAGAGCCATGTCCTCCATCCGTCTCTGGAAGATCGAGCCTCTCTCACCCGAAAAGATCTCTTTGACCGCGTCGCGCACAATCCCGGCAAAGCGCTCCTCTTTTTGCAATGGATTGAGGACCAGGCGGCTCTCCTGCGCCTCCTCGACCTGTTGCAAGTAAGGTCTCATCCAATCCTCGTCCAAGATCCAGGGACGGAACTCTGGCTCGTCTAGAAGCCTTCGGGAGCGCTCCCGCCAAGCGCCGGCGCGCAGCCCTTCGGCGTCGATGCGGTTATAGATGGGATGGGGGAACGGCTTGGGCTTAGCCGGATTAAAAATCGCCCGCAGAGAGGGGAACTGTTCCACCCCACTTCGCCGTAACGCTTTGGCCTTCTCAAATCCATCATAAAGAACCTGGTCAGCGTATTCCCAAGGGATGGAGATCATGGTAACGCCATGATTCTCCTTGATCTCCTGCGCCATATGGCGAAGCTCTTTGCGCCGAATAAGCGCCCCGCCAACTTGCAGCAGCCCCTCACGATCGCTGACCATACCCTGAAGCAACTGAATGCCGCTTCCTGCCTGTGGCTTGGCGAGCCAAACCAGTCTCCCCCCTGCCCCGTCCACCGAGGAGAGATAGCCCTCTATCTCCGGCGCCAGGTAAGGGATCGGCCTCCGAAGCGCTTTTCCGGCGCTCTCTATCACCGACGCGTGGAGCCCCTTTTGCGCTAATTTAAAAAGCGAGCGGCGAATCTCTCTTCTGATCCGCTTATTGGTAGCGCTCTTTTCCAGCAAGGACAAAACGTCGAGCGCCGCAGGCGCGGCGACCCGACCGAGAAGAAAGATAACGGCGCGATCTGTCTCGTCTCCCTTGCCGAGCTGATCTTTCAACGGAGCGACAGTGGCGAGAGAGAGATTCTCCGTTACAATGCCCGACTGGCGGAGCCTCTCCAGTCCTTTTTGCAGCGCTTCGTCGCGTAGACCTTTTTTAGACAAGCCTCACCCTCACCAGACCGTGATAGAGAACCGATCTCGATTCTACCGCAACTTAAAAAGGTCACTCTTTTTTGCGCCCCTGCCAGCGATAGTGAAATTCGGCCACTCCTCGACCTGGGCATCGCGATAGTTCTCACGGTACCATTTCACGATATCGCCAGCCCGGGCAAACCAGACTCTGGAATGACCTTTGGCATAACGGATAAACTCCCGCAGCAACAATGCCCGAAAGGGCCGCCCGCCAACAAACGGGTGGTTTCCCCAGATCATGAACTTCGGATCGCTCGCTCCCTCTTCATAGAGATAGTCGAAACAGTCTTTCCACATCTGCAGGAGTTCACGCGGCGTCCGCCCCGAACGCTGATAACTGGAATAATCGTTGAGGTCCTGCAAGTAAGATAGGACTGTCAGTTCCTTGTTTTTTACCTTGAGCGTGTAAGGCGTTTCCTCGTGCTGCGGGTCCATCCAATAGGTGTAGCCCAACTCCGTAATGATCTCCACCGTATCCCCGCTCGGCGCCACTCCGGTCGAGAGATACCCTCTGGGTGATTGCCCGACGGTCCCTTTCACGATCTTGACGGTCTTTTCCAGATCTTTCTTTTCTCTCTCTCGCTTCTTCATGTAACTGTAGTCAGAGAAGCGTCAGACTAAGGCACGACCCTTACGGTATCCGAGTAGCGCGCTTCTGCTTCCTCTATCTGTCCATACGTCACGTATACTGATGGCCCTCTAAGACGCATAACTTCAGGCATCACCGAAGGTATGCCATTCCTTATACCATCCAAGCCAACCCTCTTTACCCGAGAATGTATTCCATTTCTTTCTGCTTTACTTATTTGTCCGCTTTCGGGAAACCGTAGGCTGCAAATATCTTTTCTACATATTCCTCAAACTTGGTGTTATGGTCCCAGTCTACCACGGATACCTCTTTCCCCGGTATCTCCTGTGATATTGCCGAGCCACGAGTAAACACCGAGGCCTTAAGGGGCTCGTATTTATCTATGATCTCCTGACCCTCAGGAGAGGTGAGAAACTCAAGCCACAAGAGAGCGGCATGGGGGTGATCGGCCGTATTGAGCATACCAGTGGGTTGGTCAATAACCCTGGCAGGGACAGGCTCAATGACCTTGTAGCTAAGCCTCCCTGTTGGGTCCTTCCTCTTAACCCTGTGAACCGTACCGAAAGGAGCACAACAGAAGAGGGAATGCTCTCCGGCGAGTAAGGAGGTGGTAATTCTGGTGGGGCCTCTACCCCACACGGGCTGCTGGGCGGCTAGCTTCCGAGCGAAATCCAACGTTTTTTCCAGCCCCCAGGCAGGCACCAGCGCAGCTAACGGCAACGGGGATCGATTTTAAGCACACCCTGCCTGGCCATGCCCAGGATGTCATGCTTCTTTAGATAAGGTATATACTCTTTGGCAAAGTCGATGGGTATATGGACAATGTCCTGCACAGCTCGTCCTGACTTCATCTCCAAGATAAACCTCTGGTAAGCGTCGGTGCCTTCGATCTCCTCAACATGAATATCAGCGATAAAAGGATATCTTTGCTTAAACGCGTTAATCCACGGCTTGAAATTCCCGGGCGCCAGGTTGCTAGTTACCTTAAGTTTTCCCTCCTTCTTTGCCATAGCCACAATCTCATCGTGAGTGGTGAAAAAGATATAACCCTTAGCCTCAGCCTCTTGCTTGGCTTGTAGTAGGGTAGGACTAGCTGCATCCGCATGCGTGGGAGCCAACATTAATAATAAAAGGCAAGTGAACGAAACAACGATTTTGTTAAGAACCGTAATCCTCATGGCCCGCCTCCTTTGGATAGATGAGTTTATGATTTTTGAGAGATCTGCCTGGGAATAATTAGCAATTTTACCAGCTTACCAATATCATCGAGCTTCTCTAAAGTGTAGACAGTATCAATGATCTGCCTCATCTGTTTCTCCCCTATGAACTTGCCCGCCATGCTGGAACCCGAGAATGTACTCCATTGCTTTCAGCTTTACTTATTTATCCGCTTTCGGAAAACCGAAGGCTGCAATTATCTTCTCCGTATATTCCTGAAAGTTGGTGAAATGATTCCAGTCTATCACGGATAGCTCCCTCCCCCGTACCTCCTGTGCTACTGCTGAGTTAGGACTAAACACCGAGGCCTTAAGAGGCTCGTATTTATCTATTATCTCCTGAGCTTCAGGAGAGGCGAGAAACTCCAACCAGAGGAGAGCGGCATGGGGGTGTTCGGTCGTATTGAGGATACCGCTGGCATAGTCAACAATCCTGGTAGGGACGGGCTCAATGACCTTGTAGCTAAGGCTTCCTGTCTGCTCCTTGGCCATAGCCCTCTTGACCGCACCGAAATTAGGACCCAAGAAGAGGGAATACTCTCCGGCAGCTATGGCGGTTATAATTCTGGTAGCGCCTCTAGCCCACACGGGCTGCTGAGCGGCCAGCTTCCGTGCAAAATCCAGCGTTCTTTCCAGGCCCCAGGCAGGCACCAGCGCAGGTAACGCAAAGGGCCGAAGATCCATGACGAATTTCTTTCCCTTGAACTCTGGTTTCAGAAAATCCTCCCATGTATTTGGGACCTTATCTTCCGAGATAAGCTTTCTGTTGGAAGCCACGACTTGTATGATGCTTGTAACGCTCACTATGTTCCTCTCACCGGGGTGAACCATTCGGGGATGGATTTTAAGCACACCATGCTCGGCCATGCCCAGGATGTCATGCTTCATTAAATAAGGCGGATACTCCTTGGCAAAGTCGATGAATATAGAGGCGATGTCCCATCCCTTAGCTTGTCCTGCCCTTACCTCCAGGAGAAACCTCTGGTCAGCCTCCGGGCCCGAGATCTCTTCAACACGAATACCAGTGATAAAAGGATATTTTTGCTTAAATGCACTAATCAGCGGCTTGAAATTCGAGGGCTCCAGGGCAGTACCTACCCTGAGGCGTCCCTCCTTCTTTGCCATAGCCACAATCTCATCGTGAGTGGTAAAAAAGATGTACCCCTTAGCCTCAGCCTCCTGCTTGGCTTGCACCAGAGTAGGACTAGCAGCATCTGCATGCGTAAGAGCCAACATTAATAATAAAAGGAGAGTGAAGGAACCAACGATTTTGTTAAGAACCGTATTCCTCATGGCCGCCTCCTTTGGAATCAGTTTATGATTTTTAAGAGATCTGCTTAGGAACCACTAGCAATTTTACTAACTTACCAATATCATCCAGCTTCTCTAAGTTGTAGACAGTATCGATGATCTGTCTCATCTGTTGCTCACCCATGAACTTTCCCGCCATGCTGCGGAATTTCTCCTCTATATCAGCGTCGGTCATAGGATTCATGGGATGCCCCTTAGGCCG
>JACPSE010000199.1 GCA_016193465.1 Deltaproteobacteria bacterium | reverse complement strand
TTTGCCCAATGCTTACTTTAGCTCGCTCGGCCTTCCGACGCTGGGGGCTCGTGGATAGCTTAATTTGCCGAACCGCCGTGTACGGACCCGTACGCACGGTGGTGTGACAGGGACAGCGGGCAACCGCTTACCTATGTCGATGGCGTAAAGGAAATGATCTTTTACTGCCCCATTGGTATTTGAGCCACAAGAGGAGAGCTTCTCCCAGGAGTTGATATACAAGTCGGGAGGGCCGACGTATCACTGAGAGGAACAGAAAGAGGGCTTGCCTGGCGGAGCGAGGAAGTTGGCGTGAGGACTCAGGCTATCCAAGGGTGACTAGGATGTTGTCCAGGTATGGTTCGCCGGGGAGGTCTGCACAATGATTCGACGGCAGCGTTGGAATCCCCAATTCTGGAAGCGTGATGCCCTCGCCCGGCTCAAGGAACACGGATGCCCGGTCTGCATGAACCATCTTAAAGGAGTGACCCGAGATTTCTTCTGGTTTGTAAATGAGACGTACTACGAGGTGGAAACGATAGTGGATATGCGATGCTCTTATGGATTCTGCCCGACTCACACCCGCCATCTTTTAGCGACCGGCGCAAGCTCTCAGATTACAGTTGTCTTTTCCTATCTGACCGATTATGTGCTTGGCCGGCTGCAAGAGGCCCAGGCCCTTCTCGACCACAGTAAAGATGGTAAGGATTCACGTGATCGCTGCCGCCGGGCCGCCGAAGTTCTACGCCCGCGGAGCGTTTGCCGCACATGCCGGGCCCTAAAATGGTGGGAGGACCATAATATCAGCATAGTCCTCGAGACTCTCCCGGACGTCGAGGTTAAAGAGACCTATGAAAAATCCACGGGCCTGTGCTTGCCTCATTTCCGCAAGGCCGCTCTCAGTGTCAAAGCGGACTGGGACTCCCTGTCCTTTCTGACCCGGAACATGCGCGAACGACTGATGACATTGAGGATTCCAAAAAGGCCGCCGGCGCTATTGTTGGACCAGGTCAGGGGAATGGACCAGGAACGTTTTCTTCGGAGAAATCCTAAAAAAGCTGAGCCATCAGACGCCTCTTCGCGCGGAAAAGGACCCCGTGTCTTCTCCAAGTCGTGGTCCCCGACCTTTGAGGAGGGTCTCGTTTTGCTTGCCGAGCCAGGCTGTCCGGTCTGCAGGTGCTGCAGGCGGGGACTTGAGATCTACCTGAACTGGCTCGCCCAAGAAATGGATGCTGTGGCTTCACCCTCAGTGTACTGGGATCCCTCATGGAACGTCTGTCCCACTCATTTTTGGGAGTGGGCATCCGCGCACGAGCGCGCCGCCTTTCTGAGCGCTGAGCATACCGCCCTAGAATGGCTCAGGAAACTAGAAGACCTCGCGGTGGGTTTGGCAGATCGACCGCCGGATCGCTTGGTGGACCGTTTTGCCAGAGTCCCTGCGGCCTGGGGTCAGCGGTTAAGCGGTCCGAGAGGTAGAGCGGCCGGTCTGTGGAGCACACTGATACGGACTCTTGAGTCCCCCGATCACAAGGTGGATCGCCTTCGTGAACCTCCCTTTCGAGAAGATCAATGCCAGGCATGTTGGCATATCCGGGAGACAACCCGCCGGACAATCGATCTCATCCTGCGGGTTGTGGAAGAGCCGGCCGGGAGGCAGGCCTATCATCAGGGCTGGGGCTTGTGTCTTCGTCACTGCATCACAGCGGCAGGTATGGCCGAGAATGCCGCTACGCTGTCCGAGCTGCTCAAGGCCCAGATTATTCGCCTGCGTCTCTTGCAATGGGAACTAGCGGAAGCATCGCGCAAGATGAACTGGTCGGTCCGCTATGAGCCCAGAGGCCCGGAGGAGAGCGCCTGGCGTCGGGCAGCTTATCAGTTCTGCGGGGTTTAAGGTGAGCCTTAATATTCTCGTAGGCAGAGAAAAGGAATGTAGGCTCATTCTCGAGGATCTTCCGGGTAGGGTTTTTTTATTAGATGTCTCGACTCTTTAAAAAGCGTAGGTGTCGAATCTATGATTGGCAATGGAAAGGGACGGTGCAACTATGACTATTCACAAGATTTGTGCGCGAGAAGTTCTTGATTCTAGGGGGCTGCCTACTATACAGGCGGATGTGATCTTGGAGAATGGGCTGGTGGGCCGCGCGACTGCCCCCGCAGGAGCCTCTACAGGCAAACGTGAAGCTGTGGAACGCAGGGACGGAGATGCCAAACGCTACCTCGGTAGGGGAGTACTAGAGGCGGTCCGCAATGTTCATGATGAGATAGGACCCGAACTTGTCGGCAAAGACCCTACCCAGCAGGACAACGTAGATGAGATGCTTATAAAGCTTGACGGCACAGGCAACAAAGGTCGATTAGGCGCCAACGCCATAGTAGCGGTTTCCATGGCTGTGGCCCGTGCCGCGGCTTCAGCCGCAGGGGTTCCTCTTTACCGGTATTTGGGTGGCGAGAGTGCAACGCTTCTGCCTGTGCCTCAGATGAACGTTATCAATGGTGGGAGACACGCAGAGAATAGTCTCGATATGCAAGAGTTCATGATTGTTCCCAAGGGGGCGCCTTCATTCTGTGAGGCTTTGCGGATGGCAAGTGAAACCTTTCATAACCTCAAAGGAATCCTGAGGAAGAAAGGATATTCAGTGGGGGTAGGCGATGAAGGGGGCTTCGCGCCTGACTTGAGATCGGGTGAGGAAGCGATGGATCTGATTGTGGAGGCTATCGAGAAGGCAGGGTTTAAACCTGGAGAGGAAATTGCCCTCGCGCTCGATCCGGCTGCCAGTGAGTTCTACGAAAGTGGAAAATATCGCCTGACAAAATCCGCAGGCGGCGAGAAATCCTCCGAGGAGATGGTGGAGCTTTACTCCGATTGGAGCGAAAAATATCCGCTCGTCTCTATTGAGGATGGTCTTGCCGAGGAGGACTGGAGAGGGTGGGAGTTACTGACCAAAGTCCTTGGGCGGAAGATCCAGATCGTGGGGGATGATATTTTTGTTACCAATCCTGAACTGATTAGAAAAGGGATCGAAAGGGGAATCAGCAACGCAGTTCTTATCAAGCTCAACCGGATCGGGACTGTGACCGAGACCCTTGAGGCGATACAGGTAGCGCGTGACAGCAACTACCGGGTAGTGATCTCTCATCGCTCCGGCGAAACCGAAGACACCTTTATCGCCGACCTGGCTGTTGCTGTAAACGCCGGGCAAATAAAAACGGGTTCCCTTTGCCGCTCGGAGCGGATAGCCAAGTATAATCGGCTCCTCGAAGTTGAGGAAGAATTGGGAACGAAAGGCCGATTCCTCGCTCCCTTCTGAATCTCCCATCCCTTTTGAAGAGATGATTATTGTTGTGGATATGGCCATGGAGCAAAGGGTTAAAAAAAACGGTCAGATAAACCAGACCAGCGATGCCGCCGATGCCAGCGGGCTCTTGGGTATCCTAGACCGCGTCTTCAACGTATTTGAGAAGCTTGGTGAGGGGTTTTGGGGCAAGCAAAAACGGCTAAAGGAGCTTAGGGAGCGTCTCGTTGAAGAGAGATTTCACTTGGCTGTCCTGGGCCAGTTTAAGCGTGGCAAGAGCACTTTGCTCAACGCGTTTCTGGGGGAACCGTTCCTTCCGACCTCTGTCGTGCCTCTGACTTCAATCCCGACCCTTTTGTACGGCGGATCGAAGCGTTGTGTGCGCATCTCCTTTCAGGATGGTAGAAGCTCGGAATTTTCCGATTTGTCCTCTGAGCAAGCGTCCGAGATCCTTTCCAATTACGCCACTGAAGAACGTAACCCGGCGAACAAACTTGGGGTCGCTAAGGTCGAGGTGGAGCACCCCTCGTCCTCTCTGAGTCGGGGAGTCGTGATGATAGATACCCCAGGAATAGGTTCCACCCTGCTACATAACACAGAGGCTACCCTAAATTTTCTTCCTCACTGTGATGCTGCTCTTTTTGTGGTCTCGGCTGATCCGCCCATTACTGAAGTCGAGGTGGAGTTTCTGAAGGCTGTTCGAGGCAAAGTTATACGGCTCTTTTTTGTTATGAACAAGATTGACTATTTAACGGAGGCCGAAAAAAACAGCGCGGTCGGATACCTCAGGAAGGTGGTCCGAGAGCAGGCTGGTTTCAATGGGCAGGAGCCTATTTTCTGTGTTTCAGCGCGCGCGGCTCTCCAGGCAAAGTTAAAAGGGACGCCAGCCTTATGGCAGGAAAGCGGCATGGCGCAACTACAGGCCAGTTTGCTGGATTTTTTGGCGGCAGAAAAAACGCGAACCCTGCAACTAGCCTTGGCAAGGAAGGCGCTTGACGTCCTGGCCGACGCAGTAATGCGCATCCGCCTGCAGTGCCATTCTCTGCGGCTGCCATTGGACGACCTCGAGAAGCGCATCCAAATCTTTGATGCGAAAGTGCGAGAGGTAGAGAGGGAGAGAATTATCGTAGGAGACCTGCTAACTGGCGATCGAAAGCGTGTCACGGGGTTTTTGGAAAAGCAGGCCGAGGAGTTAAGACAGAAGGCTCGTAACCATCTGCAGGAGATAGTCACCAATGCCCTTGAAATTACTGAAGAAGTCAAAGCCATAGAGCGAAGCGCGCATGATCGCCTGGCGGAGGAGATTCCTGTCTTCTTTGAAGGTGAACTGAGATCGTTCTCTAACGCTGTGGAGTTGCGTATTCAGGAAACCCTGCGATCCTATCAAGATCGTGCGGACGACCTCATTGAGATCGTCCGCCGCTCAGCAGCAGAGCTTTTCGATGTTTCCTACCATGCTCCTGATAGCAGTGGTGCGTTTGCAAGGACCTATGAGCCCTACTGGGTCACTCACAACTGGGACGCCTTTATAGGGTCTATTCCTGAAGGGCTGAAGGATCGTTTCCTTCCCGCCGGTATCCGGCAGAGACAGATTAGGAACCGGCTGTCCAAGGACATCGAGGCGCTTGTTGTACACAATGTTGAAAACATTCGTTGGGCAACGCTCCAAAACCTGGATCAGTCTTTTCGCCGTTTCGCATCAGAGTTGGATGAGCGGCTTAAGGACACTATGGAGGCTACACGCGGAGCTATAGAGTCGGCGTATCTTCGCCGCCAACAGAGAGCGGAAACCGTCGAGCCTGAGATCGATCGGCTAAAGGCTTTAGAAGGGCAGTTGGACGGAGCGGAAAGGATGTTGGTAAAGTTTGTGGCGTCGATAAACAAAGAGGCCATATCTCAATGAGTGAGGTTTTCAACTTACTTCTGCTTGCCGGCGGCGCCTTTGTGGCGTCCGCGCTCGCTGCCGTGACCGGCTTCGGTGGCGCTGCTGTCTTGCTTCCGATTCTCGTGTTGGTCTTTGGGGTCCGCGACGCGATCCCTATTCTCACGGTTGCCCAGCTTATCGGCAATGGCAGCCGAGTCTGGTTTAACCGGAGCGAGCTTGTGCTACCCGTAGTCGGTTGGTTCGCTGCAGGCGGCGTGCCGGCCGCGCTGGTTGGGGGCGTTTTCTTCGCCACCGCACCGCTTGGCTTCCTGAAGCGGCTGCTGGGGATTTTTCTGCTCGCGACAGTGCTCTACCGCCATGTTGGTAAAACAGGTGCCTTTCGACCGTCGCTTCACAGCTTTGCTGGTTTAGGGGCCATCTTCAGCTTCCTGTCCGCTCTACTAGGAAGCGTCGGGCCCATCATGGCCCCTTTCTTCCTCGCCTATGGACTTGTAAAGGGCGCCTACATAGGAACGGAAGCTTTCGCAACAGTCGTGATGCACGTTACCAAGCTCGTAGCCTACGGCGGAGCCTCGATCCTGACGCTTCAAAGTGTTGCTGCCGGGCTCGCGCTGGGGCCAATCATGGTCTTTGGGTCGTTCATCGGGAAAAAGATCCTGGACCGGCTGCCGGAGCTTCTGTTTGTGCTGTTGATCGAGGGGACCTTGCTCGTTGCCGGGCTTGGCTTCTTGATCTTTGGCTAAGGACACTTCGCCTGGACTTTGATCGTTTCCGCCTAAGATGGACAAAGGCTACTCCTACTTTGAACTCTTAGATGCGGTCAGAGAATATAGAGCCTCGCAGGGGATCTGCCTGTCCCATTTTTTTCTTGAGGTGCTGGATCTTAAAGTAGGGTTGACATGGCGGGGCTTTAACGGTTAGTTTCTTTGGCGGTTGCTTTCGCTTGCGGAGGCGGGGACGTGAAAGACGTTATCTGGATTGCCTTAGGTGCTGTTGTCGGGGCCAACCTTCGATTTGCTGTTAGCCACCTATCGGCCAGATATGTTTCGGCCTCGTTGCCTTATGGCACTTTGATTATTAACGTAACGGGCAGTTTTATCCTTGGCTTTTTCCTGGTGTGGACCACAGAACGCGTACTCGCAGATCCACGTTGGCGCGCCTTAATTGCCGTTGGCTTTTGTGGCTCCTACACGACATTTTCCAGCTATAGTTTTGAAAGCTTTCACCTGTTTGAACAGGGTCACTATGCCCTGGCACTCACAAACTTCGTCGCTAACAACCTCTTCACGTTCATTGCGGTGATAGCTGGCGCAGTGCTGGCCAGGGCGGTGTAAACATGGGACAAGAGGCTGTCAAAATCGCCATCTACATTAACGAGGCTGACAAGTGGAACCGTCGTCCTTTGCACCTCGAAGTTCTCCGCATGCTGCACGAGCAAGGCTTGGCTGGCGGGACGGTGCTCCGGGCTGTCGCTGGCTTTACCGGACGGACCGGCGTGCAGACCACCTCTCTGGTTGACGCCGGAGGGAAGCTGCCGCTTGTCATTGAGTTTATCGACACGCCTGAGCGGGTCGACCGGGTCATGCCTGTGCTGAAAAAAATGGTCGGGCAGCGCGTCATCACCCGCCAACAAATCTACGTCGAGGACAGCAGCGAATAACGAATTTAGGGGGGTTATCGGGGGTGGCCGATGCGTTTGCGCTTGTTCGCTATGTAGTCCACCACGATGTAGTTGCCGATCTGGTCGGGCGAGGTGTAAAAGACACGGCCCGTATTGAGGCGCGAGAGCTGGTCAATAAAACCGCGCCGGTAGAAATCGGTCCCGAGCATGAAGGTATTGATCTTGATCCCGCTCTGAGTGCAGCGCTTGACCTCTTTGAGCGTCTCCTGGACGATCCGCTCGTGCAACAGGGCAGAGCCCCAGCCGCTGTGCAGCCGGCCGCCGCGGTCCAGGCTGACCGCGGTGGGCTCGCCGTCGGTTATCAGGATGATCTGCCTGTTGGCCGCCCGCTGCGACCCCAGAAGCTGGCGCGAGAAGCGCAGGGCCTCTTTGATATCCGTTCCATGCTCCATGAAATAGGTGATCGCGACGATCGAGGGCAGATCCTCGGCCCGTATGATCTTGGCGTTGGAGCGAAAAGCGACCAGGTGCAAAACGTCTTGGGGATACTTGGTCTCGATCAAGCGGTGCAGCGCCAAAGCCACCTTTTTGCCCGCATGCAGGGCGTCGTTCATGAGCATGGAGTAGCTGACGTCAATGCATAGCACTGTCTCGCTATCAGTGGAGAATTCCTGTCGGTGGACGGAAAAATCCTTGGGTGCGATCTTCAGGGGAACGCCTCGGTTACCCCCCTCCAGAGCGTTGAGCAGGGTTTCGCTGATTTTTACGTTGAGCGGGTCCCCATATTCGTACCGTTTTGTCTCCTCCAGCCTGTCTCCCTGTAGCCCCCTGAGAGGAGTGGCGTGCTGGCCCCACCGATTTCGGTTGAGCATTTGGAAAATCTCTCTTAAAGCCTTATCGCCGATCTTACGCATTCCCTTCGGCGTAAGCTTGAGACCCTGCGCGGTCCGCATCAGATAGCCTTCCTCTTCCAGGGCTTGCTCGACGCCTTTCAGGTATTTGAGGTGCTCGTAGGCCTCGTCTCCCAAAAGCTCGCGGATCTCGTTGAGATCCAGCCCTGAGAGGTCTCCCATCCCTCTCTGACCCCAGCGGAGAAACTGTTCCAATCGTTTCAACTGACCCAGGATTTGGCCCGCTTCGTTCATGCCCATTCTCTGTGAGCCGCGAAAAGGATATTGGTTGAGAAGCTCCTCCAGCCGTTCCATCTGGCTCAGCGCCTCGCTCAGTTGGCTGAGTTGCTCCTGAGTCAAGGAGTCGAGGTTTTCCAGGAGGTTGTCCAGATCCTCGACTGCGGCGTCCAGCAGGTTGGGCAGGTTCTTAAGGAAATTTTCGTCCTCCAGCAGGCGGTTCATGCGCTCCAGCATCTCCATGAGCCCCTGATAGCCTTGGCCCGTGAGTTCCTGGGGACGCTGCATCCCGCGTTGGGAAACCTGCTGTTTCAGCCTCTCTTTAAGCTCCTGGTAGCGTTGCTGCGCCTGCTGCATCCTGCGCGCCATTTCGTCCATGTCGTTGGCGTAGCGGCCGGAGAGGCGCTCCATGAAGTTGCGCATTTGCTCGTGATAGGCTTCGAGCTTTTCCGCCAAACTGTTGAGTTTTTCACTCAGGGCCCGTTGCTCCTCCGGGGTGAGCTTGAAGGAGTCCGGGGAATATTTTTCCAGTAAATCTTTTTTCTTTTCTTCCGCTTCTCTCAGGAAATCTCTCATTCCCTTGACGGATCGGAGCCCGTCTTCGGAAACGAGCCCCCGACGCATCAAGTCTCTTAGGGCCTTGCGCACCCCCTCTTCTTCCAGGAGACTGTCCGAGAGGGTTTTGAGAATGTCTTCAGGAGTCGGAAAGAGAATCTGCTGCGTGCCGTCCCATTGGGTGTAACGGTGGATTCTCATCAACTAAAGACTATAGCCCAGATTGAAAAAGAAAAAAACAGTCAATATGGTAGGTATCTGGAAAGGGAAAACCCCATGAAGATCACCGTGGATCGGTCCAAATGACTTCTTTCCGCTACGTCATCATCGGCGCTGGCTTTGCGGGCGCCTCCACGGCCTATCACCTGGCACGCCGGGGGGTTAAAGAGATTTTGATCCTCGAACAGGAAAAGGTGGCTGGTGTACACTCCTCAGGGCGAAACGCCTCTATGATTCGCCAGGTGGTTCCGGAGCCGGCGCTGATCCCGCTGACCGGAGAGGGAGCTTCCTTTTTGCGTTCTCTGCCGGCCGACTGGCCACTCCCCGTGTCGTTTCAGCAAAACGGTTCCCTGTTGCTGGGGAGTGGAGAAGGATGGAGAAGACTCGAGCGCGACGCGGAGACGGCGCGGCAGGCGGGGATTGAGGTCGAAAATTGGTCGAGGGAAAGAGCCCGGGACTATGTGCCGGTGCTCAAAGACGCGGATTTCGAAGGGGCGATCTGGTGTCCCACAGACGGCGTGGTGGACATTCATGCCTTGCTTTCCGGATATCTCAAGGGAGCCACTTCTTTAGGCGTGCAGATTCGCTACGGCTGTGCGATGCAGAGAGTCGAGGTGGAGAACGGTCGGGTCGTGGGAGTCCTCACAAGCGACGGAATGACCCGGGCGGAGGTCGTTGTCAACGCCGCCGGCCCCTGGGCGGCGGTTGTGGGAAAGATGGCGGGCGCCGTGGATGTGCGGCTTCGTCCTTGCCGGCGTCATCTCTTTCTCACAGTCCTGCTTCCTTGGGCGGATCCGAGGTGGCCGTTTGTTTGGCACGATGCGCACGGCTTTTATTTTCGTCCGGACTCCGGCGGCTTGCTGCTCTGTCCATGTGACCAGGACGAGATGACTCCGGGCGACCCCCCGACGGATAACAGGATTGCGGAATTGTTGGCTGAGAAAATAAGGCAGCATTTTCCTGCGATTTCCGATGTTGCCATCAGGAAAAGTTGGGCGGGCTTGAGAACCCTATCTCCTGACGGCCGCTTTGTAATCGGCTGGGATCCCAAGGTGCGGGGATTTTTCTGGGTTGCTGGCCTGGGAGGCCACGGGGTTACGACCAGCACCTCTGTCGGCAATCTTGCCGCGAGCCTGATCCTCGATCCCGATAACAGACGCGGCGAGCCATTCTCGCCCGAGCGGTTTCTGGTTACCACTGGTCGTTAAGCTTCGGCAATTGAGGCCCATTGCCCCTCCAAAAAAGTCCTTGTCAGGGCGCAACTTATCGCATAAAATCACCCAGAAATCGGGGTCTGGAGAAACCCTCCTTCAGCTTGGCTGTGCAATGGACGATAAGGCTTGCAGATTAGAGATATTGCGAGCGCTGAAAAATTTCTACGCAGCGTATATTGGACTTATCCCCTTTTTTCGGTCCATAGGGACTATTGGCCGAAAGTGGATTCCTATGGTATTGTATAAAAACGGAGGTAAATACCATGAAGCTTGAGGAAGCAAAAACACTCTACCCAGGGGAGTGGATTGCCTTCCGTGCCGTCGAGGAGACCGAAAATCCAGAGGGAGAGGTAGCCCTGCATAACAAAGACCGTCGGGTATTTGATAGGGAGCTCCTGGAGCGGAAGCTGACTGATATCTATATCACCTTTGCAGGCCCGCCTGTCCCTGAAGGGTATGGGACTTTGTTTTAAGGTCGATCCTGGTCTCTGTTATGCGCCTTCCAATAGGTTCTCCGCTGATTATAAGATATGTCAAAATTGCGGGTCCCAGAGGCTTTATCAAAGTGGACATGATTCTGGACACGGGAGCGGTGCTTACCGTCCTTTCCTGGTCTGTGCTCAAAGCCATCGGCTACGATCCTGCCGTTACTCCTGAGCGTCATGAGGCTATCACAGCGAATGGCGTTATCGAGGTCCCGAAGTTACGGGTTAACAGTATAAGCATCGGTGATGCGCAGGCTCGTCAGATAGAAGTGATCTGCCACGACATACCTAACCCTCTCACCTTGTTCGTTTGGCTTTTGCTCTACGCCTTTTCCCAAAGGTATGTATCTCCTCTCCTTTAGGAGAAAAGCAGCGTCCCGCCAAATTTCAGTTTTTTTTGACCTTCTAAAAAGTGCTTGTCAGGCCACGTCTTATCGAATAGAATCGCTAAAAATGAGGGGTCAGGGATCAACGCCCAGGTCTCCTTAGCGAGGTTTTAAACAAATTGGCTGATGCCGTAGAAGCCGACCAAAAGATTCCTCCGGAGGAAAAGCGGCCTCTGATAGATAGGTTAAGGTCGTTTGCCAATAACGAATGGGTTCGATCCATAGGAATCTCCGTTCTGGCGGACGTAATAAAAATGCGTCAGTACCTACAAGGTTGAAATCTTTCGCTTTCTGGGAGCAAAAATGGTAGGCAAAATAAGAGGTTAAGAAAAAGGAGGTGATCGAAGATGGGCGTCTTAATACCGGATGATATTCTTCAAGCTACACGGATGAGCGCGGAAGAATTAAAAAGGGAACTTGCCATTCTCCTGTTTCAGCAGGAGAAGCTGACGCTGGGACAGGCGAGCCGCCTGGCTGGCATGAACCTATTACAATTCCAACATCTGCTTGCGAGTCGCCAGATACCGGTGCATTACGACGTAGCCGAGTTTGAAGAAGATCTAAAGGCCTTGCGGGAGTTGGGCAGCCGGTGATGGTCGTCAGTAACAGTTCTCCCATCATGAACCTCGCGGTTGTGGGACGACTCCAGATCCTTAACCAGCTCTACGGAAAGGTGTGCGTTCCCGAGACCGTCTGGCAGGAACTTTCCGCCATTGGGTCAGAGCAAGCCTGGGCCACAGAGTTGCAAACGTCTTCGTGG
>JACPSE010000198.1 GCA_016193465.1 Deltaproteobacteria bacterium | reverse complement strand
TCTTCCCGCGTCAAGACCACCGGTAGGCGTCGGGGTCGTTTGGCCCTGATGACTCCCTGTACGTAGCCCACCTTTTGGAACAGGACTTGGTGATAGAGAAATAAAAGAGCATTCAGGGCCTGGTTCTGAGTGGAAGCGCTGACGCGGCGGTCGGTGGCCAGGCTGGAGAGGAAGCGGGCAATCTCCGCCTCGCCCATCTCCGTCGGGTGACGCTTGTTATGAAAGAAGATAAACCGTTTGATCCATCCAACGTAAGCTTTCTCCGTTTTATAGCTGTATTGCCGCGTCCTGATTGCCTGGCGGACCTGGTCAAGCAACCTGGGCTTGGGTGCGCTTGAAGGAGAGGAAATAGTTTTGGAGTCCATAAGCCCGATCCCCTCAGACGAACCAATCCATCTGATAGAGAATCGGGTGATCGGCTGACTCTTTAGACGAAACTCACAGCAATTTGCTTCAATAAGATTGTGAAGACTGGTGCGTATGTCGCATTTTGGTATTAGAAAGGCAAAACCTTACGCGGATTCTCAACCAGGAGCGTGTGGATCTGCTTTTCCGTCAGGCCGGCCTTGAGCAACTTGGGAACAAAGTGTCTCAGCAAATGGGCATAGGTATGTTCCGGGGTTCCCCGGTGGACCAGCCCACAGCTCCAGCCGTTGGTATCGTTGGAGAGGAGCATTTGGTTAATGAAGCCGTCCTGCGCTATGTGGACGACCAGTTCCACCCTCTTCTCGTCGGGCATCGCATAGTACTGAGTAGACCATTCCTCGGTGCCAATATGGTCGTAAGACAGCCATACACCTTTTCGGGCCATGCGTTTGTCTCGTTCCAGATCGATGGCGGAGCGGTCATCAAGGTGACCGATGATTGTGCGGCTCGGCTCTATGCCCTCGCTGAGGAGGATCGAAAGCTGCTGCTCGGCGCAGCGCACACCGTGAGTGGTTACCACCGCGCCCGTCCGTTTCGAAGCCCGCGCACCGGCTCGGAAAGTCATCTCTTCCAGTGGTGTAATGGAATCCCTGCTATTCCCGACCTTGATGATGCCCGCCTTAATGTTGGTTGTTCCCACGCCTTGAGTCAATTCCCTGACGTAGAGCTCGGTATGGTAGTCGATATCTCTTTCGGCGAAGTAGGGCAGGATTTTCCGCTCCGCCCAAAACCCAGTGCAGCACACGATGTGGACCCCTGTAGCACGGGAAAGGTCTGCGAAAAGCTCCACATCTCTGCCCAGACCGACCCCCGAAACATCCACAAGGGTCCTGCCACCCAAGGACTTAAAATCCATCAAGTCGCCGCATAGCTTTTCAAACACCCTGGGTGCATCAAGGGCCTGAAATGCCTCAGGAGAATATTCCCAGCCCGGCGTGTTGAAAATGATGTGTTCATGCATCAAGGTCGTTCCCATTTGATCCGGGCTTATCGGTCCCAAAACCGTATTGACTTGCGCCATAGTTCGTCCTCCTATTATCGTGGCTCGTGCTCGTTGTTCGTGCTCGTGACGAACACGAATCACGATCACGAACACGGTCTGAGCTTTATCAGAAGGGCAGCAGCCTCTCCGGCGTTTCCACCAGCATGGTATGGATCTGCTCCTCGGTTACTCCCGCCTTCAGCAGTTTCGGCACAAAGTTCCGCAGGAGGTGGGCATACGTATGCTCTTGAGTTTCCCGGTGGACAATCCCGATGCTCCAGCCGTTGGTATCGTTGGCTAAAACGATCTGCTTCAGAAAGCCGGAACGGATCATTGCCACCACCAACTCGACCCTTTTTTCATCCGGCATAGCGTAGGGAGCCTTGGACCAACTCTGCTCGGTGCCGATGTGATCGTATCCCAGATAAAAACCTTTTCGCCCCAGCTCTTTGTCCCGCTCAAGGTCCAAAGCATAAGCCGCGTCCAGATGGCTGATGATGACCCGTGTGGGATCTGCGCCTTCGTCTAACAGGATTTCCGCCTGTTTGCGCGCAAATTGCGTTCCATGAGTGACGATGGGCGCCCCTGTCCGCTTGGAGGCCCGGGCAGCCGCACGATAAGTCAACTCCTCCAGAGCGGTGAAGCGATCCCCGCTGTTGCCTACCTTCATCACGCCTGCTCTGACGGTAGTTGTGCCCATTCCTTGGGTCAGCTCTTTGACGAAAAGCCCGGTGTGGTAATCGATGTCTCTTTCGGCAAAATAGGGCAAGATCTTCCGTTGGGCCCAAAAACCGGTGCAGGCTACGATATGCACTCCGGTATAACGGGACAGACAGACATAAAACTCGATGTCCCGACCAATGCCAATCCCCGATACATCGACAACGGTGCGTCCACCGGCTGCCTTGAAATCCAGCAGGTCATTGTAGATCCTCTCGAAGACCCGTGGAGCGTCAAAGTGTTGCCTTGCCTCGGGGGAATATTCCCAACCCGGCGTGGAAAAGAGGATATGCTCGTGGAGACTGGTTATTCTTAGCTGCTTCGGATGAATAGGACCTAGAACGGTGTTAACTTGCGCCATGGTTTCTCCTCCTGCTTTTTTCCCCGGTTCGCCGGCTAAAATTCTCTGACGATCAAGCGGAGCGTAAGATGGTTGCTCGGATCGCTAAATCTGCTCAAACACAGCGGCGATTCCCATCCCGCCGCCGATACACATGGTGACCATCCCGAATTGCGCCTGCCGGCGGCGCATCTCGTGCAGGAGCTTGGTGGCAAGAATGGCGCCTGTCGCTCCCGTGGGATGGCCGTGCGCGATAGCTCCTCCGTTGACGTTGAGCCTGTCCTGATCGAGATCAAGCTCCCTTACCACAGCCAGCACCTGCGCGGCGAAGGCCTCGTTCAACTCAATGAGTCCAATGTCCCGAAGAGAGAGGCCCGCTCGCTTAAGCGCCTTACGAACGGCAGGGACAGGCCCGATCCCCATGACATTCGGGTGCACCCCTGCGACGGCGGAAGCTCGAACGTGCCCAAGGATCTCCAGGCCGAGTATCTTCGCCTTTTCCAGCGAGGTGACGATCATGGCTGAAGCGGCGTCGCTTCTCTTGCAAGTGTTCCCGGCGGTAACCGTGCCGGTTTTTTTGAATAAAGGAGGCAGCCGGGAGAGCTTCTCAAAAGTAGTGTCCGGTCTGGGGCACTCATCGGCAAGGAACGGCGCCATCTCCTTCCCGGCGCCGCGGACTTTGATAGGGACGATTTGCTCATCAAAGAAGCCTTGCCGGGCAGCCGTGATCGTTCTCTGATGGCTGAGGAGAGCAAATCGGTCCTGGTCCTCTCTGGCAATTTTAAACTGCTCGGCCACATTCTCCGCCGTCATACCCATGGGAGTATCGAGGCCCAGTTCAGGATGTCCGAAGTCGCCGCGCGTATCGGCGCCGAGAAAGCGCGGCGGACGCCGTTGAAAAGCTTCGGTCGGCCTTTCCAGAAGGTAGGGGGCCTGCGTGTAGCTTTCCACGCCCCCCGCGATATAGAGATCGCCGCAGCCGCCCTCAACGGCTTGCGCGGCGTAGAGGATCGCCTGGAGAGCGGAGCCACAGGCCCGGTTGATGGTCACGCCGGGGACTTCAACAGACAGCCCGCCCAAAAGCGCGCAATGTCGCCCCATTCTCATGGTGGAAAACTGGTTTCCCATCACGACATCTTCCACCTCCGCAGGATCTATGCCGCTCCGCTGCACCAGCGCATTTATAACATGACCTCCGATCTCTTCCGGAGCGAGGTCCTTAAAGGCGCCGCCCTCTCTGGCGATGGCCGTGCGCAACGGCGTGGCAACAACTGCCTTAATCACTGCGCCTTCCATGGGGCTAAATGGGTCCTTTGCTTCTCTTGGCTGACAAGCATCATTTGTTTGCTGGCGCTCCAGTGAGGTCCATGACCTTCACCGGCTTGGTAAATAGGAGTTTGGGCTCTGTTAGCTTCTGAACATCTTGCGGATTCCACCCGGGTGCGGTCTCCAGCAGCAGAGGAGCTGCGTCGGTGATCTGAATGACTGCAATATCGGTAAAGATCATCTTCACACAATCGGGGGCCGTAAGAGGATAGGTGCAGTGTTTAAGAATCTTTGGTTTGCCATCTTTAGTACAGTGCTCCATCGCCACCCAGACCTGGCGGGCGCCGGCAGCCAGATCCATGGCGCCGCCAATATTGCCCAGTTCGTGCCCGGGTATCATCCAGTTGGCCAAATCGCCCCGCTCGGACACCTGGAGGGCGCCCATCACAGCAACATCAATGTGGCCTCCCCGGACCATGGCAAAGGAGTCTGCTTGCGAGAAGAAACAGCCTCCAGGGCGAAGCGTGACAGGCTCTTTGCCGGCATTCACCAAATCTGGGTCTTCTTCTCCAACAGGGGGGCGAGTCCCCATACCCAGAATACCGTTCTCGCTATGGAGGATTACCTCCCGGTCGTCGGGGATATAGTTCACGATATGAAGGGGAATGCCGATGCCCAGATTCACATACCAGCCCTCTTCAAGCACGCGCGCGACTTTCCAGGCAATTTGCCGTTCGGTTAATCGGCTGTCGGCCACCGATTCCGTCGCTTGCATGTCATACCTCCTGGTAGATGGTGCTCCCTGAGCTGTTGGTTTGCCAACAGCCAAAGCGAGATCATCCTTGCCACCTGCGCTCAACCTTCACCTCAACCACTCGATCCACATAGATTCCAGGCGTCGTGATCAGCTCAGCGCCCAGCGTTCCCGCCTCTACTACCTCGTACACCTCAGCGATGGTCACGTTTGCCGCGGTCGCCATCATGATGTTAAAGTTGCGCATCGCTTTTCGATAAACGAGGTTTCCCATGCGATCTGCCTTGTGGGCTTTGACCAACGCGAAATCCGCTTTGAGAGCCAGTTCGAGAAGACACTCCCGGCCGCCAAAGCTTCGGACCTCCCTCGCTTGCGCCGCCCCCGTGCCCGCCCCTGTTGGCGTATAAAAGGCGGCTATCCCCGCTCCACCGGCCCTGATGCGCTCCGCCAAGGTTCCCTGCGGCACCAGCTCCACCTCTAGAGCGCCGGCCCGGTACTGCTCCCAGAACGTGTCCTGAAGTTTTGCCTGCCGTCTTCCAATAGGGAACGAGCAAATCACCTTTCTGACTTGTCGATTCGCGATGAGAATTCCCACGCCATACTGGACTCCTCCGACATTGTTGGCCACGATCGTGAGATTCCTGGCGCCGTGGTCTCTCAGCGCGCAAATCAAGGCTTCGGGGAGCCCGCTGCCACCGAATCCTCCTACCATAATGGTAGAGCCGTCAAAAATATCCTGGACAGCTTCTTGTACGCTGGCAACCACTTTTTTGATCATTGTCTGATCCCTGGAAAGAAACCGCGGATTTTAATGCAAGCGGGCCGGAAGCTCGTCGTCTGTCAGGAGGAGCGGGATTCCAATCCCAGCAGCCGCGCGGCATTCCCGCCGAGAATCTGTTGTTTTTGCTCTCCTGATAGAAAGTCAAGCTCCTGCAGTGCGGGCACCTGACGCCAGCTAGACATGTCCCCTGAGTAGTCGGTGCCGAGAAGGACGCGATCACCTCCCATAGAGTCAACCAGAAAGCGGAGAACCTTAGGCTCGTACACGACGGTATCAAAGTACAGGCGGTGGAACATTTCGTCCACGGATCCCTTGAAGCGAAGCTGCGGCTCCGGGCGATTGGCGTGACCGTGCCGCCAGCGACCGATGAGAGAGGGGGCAACGCCCCCACCGTGGGCAAACACCAGCTTCAATTTGGGAAAGCGCTCTAAGACACCTCCGAAAATCAAGCTGGCAACGGCTATGGCGGTTTCCAACGGGTTGCCAATGAGATTCTGCAAGTAGTATTTGTTCAGGCGGCCGGTCCCGCCACGCACGTCCGGATGCACCAGCACAAGCGTCTGGAGTTCCTCGGCTCGTTCGAAGAAGGGCAGAAATTCGGGGTCATCCAGGTCGCGCCCGTTGATGTTGCTGAGAATCTGTACGCCACGAAGCCCCAGCTCTCGCGCGGCTCGGGCCAGCTCCGTAGCTGCCGCACGACCGAAGGGCAGGGGGACCATTCCCATGCCATAGATGCGTTTGGGATAATCACGCTGAACTTCAGCCAGGCCGTCGTTGACCCGCTGGCACGCCCAGACGGTAGTCTGCTCGTTACAACCAATGAAGTTAACGTACGGAAGCACCGAGAGGGCAATAGCATCGATTCCAACGGTCGCTAGCTGCGATAGCTGAGCGGGGTAATCCACCCTTTTCGGCTGGAGCTGGTAGAAAACACCGTCCGGGCGCAGCAGCGCTTCGCCCTTGCCATCGGAAGCGATGCGCAGCCCATAGCGCTCTCCATCGCCACGCCGGAGCTCTTCGAGGAATTTCTTGGGATATCCATGGTTGTGAATGTCAATGGTCCGCGTACTCATCTCTGCCTGGCCCCTTCGTTTGTTAATTCTTCTTAAAGAAGATGGTTTCAAATCGCTTGGTTCTCTCCTTCAAATAATTCATGTCTTGTCTGGTCTGAACCACAGGCAAGAGCTTGACCCCCCTCAGGTCGGCTTCGGGTTCGGCAGGTACGACGCCTTTTCTTGATGCCGCCAGGCCGACCTTCCCGAGCATCTGCTGTCCTTCTTCCGAGGTGCTCCATTCCACCCAGAGTTTCGCCGTGTTGGGATGCGGCGCGTTCTTGGCGATAGACTGGAAATTTCCCGCGGCCCGAATGCCGTCTTTGGGTTTAAGGAACTTGACTGGGGCCCCGCTCTTGCGCGCTACGATGATGTCGTCGTGAGAAGCCGTGATGAATAGCGCGTGCTCGCCTCGCACCAGGCCGGCCAAAATCGTGCCGGTGTCTTTGCCGAAAAAGATATCCTGCGCAGCCAGCTTTTGGAGAAACTCAGTGCCAAAAGCCGCCTCAAGGCTGGCCATAAGCCCGCCTCCGCCGCCACTGCCACGGGGGTCATCCGAGGCCATCTTTCCCTTCAATTTTGGATTAAGCAGGTCTGCCCACACTTTGGGTTCATCCGCCGCCGGCACCAATTTTGTGTTGGTTGCCATGGAGAAGACGCTTGCTCTGAAGGGACTGGCAAATCCTCCGTCAGGCACAAGCTCCGGGAGAAAGTTCGGGATTTGCGACGATTGGTAAGGTTCGATAAACCCCAGGTCTGCCAGTGTTTGGTGTACGCTGGGTCCCGCAATGACAACGTCACCGATTACTCGCCCGGTTTTTTGCTCGGCGATTATCCGTTCGCGGGTTTCCCGACCGGATTCGTCGAAGGCTTCTATCTGGATGCCCGGGTATCGTTTCTTGAACGTGTCACTGATAGGCCCGAGGAACGGCGGCCCTAACCCGTAGATAACGATTTTCCCCTCTTTCTTGGCTGCCTGGTAGTATTTCGCGGTTAGCTGCGCCGGAGACTCGGCGGCGGGCGCGGGGACCGACTGCGCCAGGCAAGCCCAGAGCATTGCCGAAAGGGCCAATCTGCATTTTCTGCCATCAGGCGTTTTCGTAGACATAGCTGCCTCCTTCGTATTCAAACCATATACCAAAATAGCTGCGACTTAGCCAAGCCCTGCGCCTCCCTCAGCGAGTCTCCTCCTGGCCGAACGCGCCAAGCCGGCGCGCCAATAACATGGCCGTCACATTGACAAGGGTCAAAACCACCGCAAGGGCGGAGACAAGCCCTAGTCTCGTCCCGCTCTGGCTGTATCTGAAGAGGGAGACGGCCAGGAGCTCCGTACCGTGCGCGGCGAAGAGAATGGTTGTGCTCACGGCCCGTGAGAAGTTGACGAAGAGGATCAATACACCCGCAGCCATCGCCGGCCTGAGCAAGGGCAGGACAATCTTCCTGAAGGTTTGCGCCCAGCTTGCTCCGTGCACCAGCGAACTCTCCTCAAGCTCAGGGCCCAACTGAACCATGACGCCGGACATGAGTCGCACGCCAATCGGGAGACCCACAGTGACGAACACAATGACAAGTAAAAAGAGCGTCCCATACAACGGGACCGGCAGAGTGATGTAAGCCCAGAGCATACCGACACCCGCGACGATCCCGGGGATAGCGTTCGGAAGCCAGCAAATAAGATCGAGCATTTTTCGACCCTCGTATTGGGTCCTCATAGTTATATATGCGACAATACTGCTCAGCAGGATTGTTAAGAGCGCGGCGCCCCCGCCGACCATGACCGTGTTCGTGAGACCCCGCCACAACGAAGCATCCGACATAATGGTCTTGTAGTTTTCCAGCGTAACCATATCCCATTGGGTCATGCCAAACACCCTGAGGAAGGAGCCTACAATAACCTGTGACACCGGCAGTCCTGTGGCAAGGAGGAAATAGCCGAGGCAGATAGCGAGGGTTACATACTTGAACCGGCCCAAACTAACGACCTGGGGCTTATAACCTTTCCCGGTTATGACGAAAAACTCTTTGCCGCCTAGCAGCCTGTGTTGAACCATCAGAAGAGCCATCATCAGAGCGAACAGGCTTACACCCAGGGCCGTGGCCAGGCCGTAGTTGACCGGGAAGTCGTACTCGATTGCCGCATAGATCCGATTACCAAAGACGAAGACGCCTGCAGGAAGTCCAAGAAGGACAGGGACCTCGAAGGCGTCCATGGCCCGGATGAAGCTGAACATACTTGCGCCGAGGATCACCGGGGCAATCATCGGGAATGTTATGGTGAGAGCCGTGCGGATGGGACCGGCGCCCGACAGCGCCGCAGCCTCTTCAAGCGAGGCGTCCATGCTCCTCAGCGCCGTAACAAAAAACAAAAAAAGGAAAGAAACCGATCCAAGCGACATCACCCAGATGATCCCGCCTAAACTGTAGATGTTGAAGGGTGGTTTATCCAGACCCAGAAGCTCCTTGAGGAAAACGTTAAGGGTTCCGGTCTTGGGGCTCAGAAGCATAATCCAGCCGATGGCTTCGAGGATTCCAGGAATGAAGAAGGGGATGATAATCAGGGTTTCGAGCAAGCGCCTGTAAGGCGTATCGGTCCTGGCTATAATCCAGGCGAGCACCAATGCGATCATTCCCGCAAAAATGGTTTTAGCTCCTATGAGCAATGCCGTGTTGAAGAATATCTGATAGGTCTCAAAATCGGTGTACGCCGCGACATAATTTTCAAAAGTGAATGCGCCGGGAAATCCAGGCCGGCTGGTCCAGAGGCTTCCGTAGAGGAGCATGGCCAGGGGAAAAAGGATCAAGAAGGCCACCACGACCGTGACCAGGTTCATCGTGAGGGAAGAAGGGCTTATGGTTTTCACTTATCGGCGTCCCATCGCACAAAGCGCGAGGGAAGTCAATGTGGCTGGCTGAGTGTGCAGTTTTTGATATGGGGATGGCCGGGGAGCGCAAAACGTGCCGGCTAATGCGCGTGCTTGACAGCTTTGGCGGGGGGGTCTTATAGTCGGCCCATCCAAAATGGAAACATCCCGGCGGACAAAGAGGCAATCCTTGCCCGAGGGGAGTTGATATGGCGACATCAAAACAGGTCGTATTCTCTTGCGCATTCATGGTCGTCTTTCTTTATGGGCCTCTGCGATCGTGGTCCCAGAGCAGCGCAGATCCGAAGGTTATCGAAGGGGCGAAAAAGGAGCGCGAGGTGGTTTGGTATACAACGACAAACCTGGAGACAAGCAAGAAGATCTCCGACCTGTTACAAAAAAAATACCCCTTTCTAAATGTCACCCTCTTTCGCACGAACAATGCGCCGCTGGTTAACAGGATTCTTCTTGAGGCGCGCGCGGGAAAATACGAATGGGATGTGGTGTCCGGAGGGGGGGAGTTGTTTTCTCCGGTTATGGATAGGGGGCTTATAATGCAGTACCGCTCTGCCGAGGCCAGGATGATTGATGAGGATATGGTGGACAAAGAGGGTTACTGGACGGCTTATACGGCCAGCACCTTCGTTTTAGGCTTTAATACGAAAATGGTGAAGAAGGAGGCTGTCCCGAGGACTTACGAGGCGTTGCTTGACCCTAAATGGAAAGGCCGGAAGATCGGCGTCGACGCCTCAGCGGGAATGCTTCACGCGCTCATGCCGTCGTGGGGAAAAGAAAAGGCGATATCTTACTTTCGGCAACTGGCCTCCCAGGACCCGGCTCCAAATGATAGCACTTCGCTCATGGCTCAACTGCTTAGCGCCGGAGAACTTCCCCTTGCTTTCAGTACCGCTCATATCTACGAGCTGTTAAATAGAAAAGGCGCCCCGGTAGACTGGATACCCCTGGAGCCTGCAGTCATTCGCGTTGTCCCGACGATGTTAGGGGCAAAGGCCCGTCATCCCAATGCCGGGAAGCTCTTGTATGATTTTCTCATCGCAAAAGAGGGGCAGGAGATCATAAAGTCGTTTAACCGAATACCTGTCCGCAAGGATGTTCCCCCGGATCCGCCCAGGCTCCTTCGAGGCTTCAAGCGGGTGATCATGTATCCCGAGCTTTATAAGAGTCTCGATGAGACGCAGAGGATTTACAACGAGATTTTTAAGTTGCGCTGATGGCCAGACGGCCCTGGCTCCCAGGGCCAGCGCCTTGACTACATCACTGCCGCGCATGAAACCGCTATCAAAAGCTTGATGTCAGATGCTACCAGGAAGCTGCCTTTTTCATAGCATCTGACACCAAGACGTTTTCGAGTTCTCGGTGGCTGAGCCTCAAAAGGGACTTCCTTAACCCTTACCAAGGGTGCTATCAGCTAAAATCCATCATAGTCTCTATCACTCACAGAAATTCTGAGGTTTCTGAGTATCGGTTTTGTCCTCCTTATAGGAATGAATGTAAGATGTGCAGAGGGGATTTACTTTTCACCCTGTTAAACTCAAGCAAGCAACCAACTAGTCTTCGAGAGCTACCACGGAGCACGGTGCTATGTGGCCCCCTTTTGCCTTAAGCGGCAGGATTACCAGCTTCACCCTCGGCTTGGTGATTGCGCCGCAGTTAACCACTCCCCCCACTGCCATCGTTCCGGAACGAATAGTGAAGCCACCGCGTATCCCTGTTTTTTTGTCTACGCCGGCCATATCGCAGTTATCATACAGCCACAGGTCACTTCCGTTCTTTTCCAGAAGATCCATTAACTTATTACCACTGGCGATGTTATAGTGGGGACTATTCTCCCGATATAAATGCCCGATTTTGAAATATCTCTGGTCATCGCCCCAGCCAGTACGAATTAATAGAGCATCTCCCTTCCGGACTGGCGCTTTATTAAAAGCCCCCTCAAGTTCGTCCGGTTGGATTATTTCACCGTCTCCCTTAGGTACATCAATGACGACCGCATCTCGAAGTATTAGCTTGTTCAAATCAACGGTGTCCAATGTTGGCTCATCTTTGAAGTCCTTTTTATAACTGGCCAGGATCAATCTGGTCCCTGGCTCACTGAAAATGGTAAAAACGTGAAATCTCCTGCCATCTACTTCGTATGACATAGTGTCGGTCAGGTTAAAGGGTTCCGGCCACATAGGATGACCCTTGAACCCCCAATGCCCATGGCCAGCAGGCTGTCCGTTGTACAGAGGCATCGTCAGGTCAATGATTTTCATTTTGCTCCCCTCCTAACTACGTCCAAACCATTGTAATCCCGCAGAGCGTCTAGAGTCACACGTTCAACAACCTCTGCGGGTACTCCACAAAGAGGAGGAAAAGAAGTTGGAGGGGCGGGCTTGGTGAGGTCCAAGATCATTTTTGTCTCCATCACTTTCTTGTGTCGGTCCTCTAACCGCTCATTTCGGTCTATGTCGTAGGATTTTGGGGTCAGGCGATTTCCCAGGGCGTAAGGAATGATCGCCAAATCTCGATCAGCCTGGAAGCGCGTGCACATGCACCAAAGAACCTCGACCTCATCAAAGACATCGACATCATCGTCTACGACAAACACATGCTTGATAAGAGGGTCTACAGCAAAGGCGGCAAAGGCAACTTGTTTAGGCTCGCCATCGCGTGCCTTTTTGAGCGAGATATAGGCGTGTGCGCGACCCATCCCGGAAACAGGCAAGTTGACCATCGTCACGGACGGCACCGCCTCGCGCACTCGACGGTACAGACTGCCCATCCGTGGTAAGGCACCCAGACAGGTGTGTTCAATATGGGCGTTGAAAACTGTTTGGTAAATGGCGTCCTTGCGCATGGTGATAGCGGTAATTTTCGTATAGGGCGCCGTTCCGACCCCGGTGTAATAGCGCGGATATTCACCAAAAGGTCCCTCTTTCCGCATGGCTTTTGGGTCTGTATCTATCACGCCTTCAATGACAATCTCCGCCCGCGATGGAACCATCAAGTCCACCGTCTCAGCACGTACCACCTCTAGAGGTTCACCGAGCAAACCTCCACAGGCTTCCAATTCGCCACCAATTCCAGCTAGCTGGGAGACGGCGGCCATGAGGAAAGCGGGGTGGTGACCGATCGCAATGGCTACCTCTAGAGGTTTACCTAGCTCGCGCATCCGGCGCAGGATGTGGCTGCCATGGTGACCGGGGTTGCTCATAAACCCCAACTCACTGCTATTTTGAACCTCATGCCGGTAAATTCCTGCATTGACCTTACCGCTGTCGGGATCTTTTAGAAGGGACACTCCCGAGTCGATGTAGTAACCCGAGTCGAACTCATTGTGCCAGACTGTTGGAAGCTTATTGAGGTCGATCTGGTCGCCCTTCCAAATGACTTCCTTCACCGGAGCATTCCGCCCGCTAACCTCAATTGGCGGAACCACGTTGGCCTCCCGTTTCGCATATTCGGGCACCATCGTCTTGACGGTCGTATCGATGCTGAGGGCTAACCTTTCGTAGCTCGCGCATAGATTGATGAGCACAGGTAATTTCGAACCTTTCACGTTGGGGAATAGGACTGCCGGAAAATCGGGGTAGCGAGGATCTTTTCTCATTTTTTCTACGAGGGCGGTAATCTCCCATTTGCGATCGATCTCCTTATCGACCACTTTGACATGCTTGGGGCACGTCTCCTGGAGCTGCTTCAGGTAGGTTCGCAGGTCCTTGCGCACAGGCTTCTTCCTTCTTGAGGTTTTCTCAATCCCTTTGGTGAATCATGCAATTAGCTAGCCGATCATCGAGAGGCTGTCAAGATCTATAAGGGGTTGACAGACACTGGAGAAGGCGATAATCAAGGCGTCACTCGCGGAGGAATTCATCAAGAAGTAGCCGGAGCCGCCCCGGAGAACTCCAAGAAGAGGTGCAATGGAAACGAAGGTGTACGATGTTATTGTGGTAGGTGCAGGTAACGCCGCCCTGAGCGCTGCCCTCTCCGCCAGTGAGGCTGGGGCCAGTGTGCTCATCCTGGAGAAAGCCCCTAAGTCCGCCCGGGGAGGGAACGCCCGGTACACCGCCGGCTGCCGCTTCGCCTATGGCGACATGAAGGGCTTCCGCGCTCTTGTTCCTGACCTTACCGACGAAGAGGCGGAGCGCCTGGGCGTTGACCGCTACACCGTGGACGACTTCTACGGTGACCTGATGCGGATCTCTCAGGGCAGGGCCGACCCCGAGATAAGCATGATCCTGGCCCAGGAGTCCTATCCCACGGTGAAGTGGTTGGTGGACATGGGGGTAAAATTAGAAGTCCACTACCACCTGAGCTGGGAAAAAGACGGCAAGAGGCACTTCACCCCGGCAATAGGAATGCCCTGCCGTCCGGCGGGGGGGGGTTTGGGGGTCCAGGACTATCTCTTCCGCATTATCGAGGGCAGGCCGGGCATGGAGGTAAGGTACGAGACCAAAGCAGTGAAGCTGTTAGTGGACGGGACAGGTTGTGTGTGTGGGGTAGGGGTGAAGGATGCCACTGGCTTCCATGATGTCCAGGCCAGGGCGGTGGTCCTTGCCTGCGGCGGCTTTGAGGCCAGCCCAGAGATGCGGGTGAAGTATCTTGGGCCGGGATGGGACATGGTAAAGGTGCGCGGCTCTCGCTACGACACCGGGGAGGGTCTGGAGATGGCCTTAGATCTCGGCGCGGCAGTTTCCGGCCAGTTCAGCGGCTGCCATGCCAGCCAGGTCGCTCTCAGCGGTCCCGACATGGAGATGGAGGATGAGGCCTTTACTCATGACTATCACTTCGGAATCCTGGTCAATGTTCTCGGCAAGCGCTTTGTGGATGAGGCAGCCGACTACCGGCGCCATACCTATGCCAGGCTGGGCCGGGAGGTGCGCGTCCAACCCCGGTCCATTGCCTTCCAGATATTCGATGCCAAGGTGACCCACCTCCTCGACGACCGCTATCAGAAGGCCCGCGGGGTGACCGCCCGTTCCCTGGAGGAGTTGGCAGACGAGCTGGATATAGATG
>JACPSE010000197.1 GCA_016193465.1 Deltaproteobacteria bacterium | reverse complement strand
CTGAGATGGATTGTCTGGTTGGCGTGAGCGCCTGTCCACAGTCAGGAAGGGGAGAAGAGATCAGGGTAGAAATCTTCGACGAATAGTGCAGGCCTCGGGGCAGAAGCTCTCCGACCGGGGGAAAGGCTGCCGCGCAGACGGGAATATCAATGGTTTGCGGCTACGGCTGGCGGCACGATCTCCGGACCAATGTCATCGCCGAGCGAATTGGCGCTCAATAGGATTACAGGAAGTGATTGACGTTGCCATCACTCCATGTTATGGCGAAATGTAATCGAGTCTTCAGAAAAAATTCTTGTATAGAGTCTTAACGTAATCTGGGGAAGTTATGGCGATGATCATTGACGGCAAGGCCGTTGCGCGAGAAATTCAGAAACAAGTCAAGGAAGAGATCGAAGGGCTCAAGCGGAGATGGGGAATGGTCCCCGGGCTCGGCGTGGTCCTGGTGGGAGACGACCCCGCCTCCCACCTTTATGTCAGAAACAAGGAAAAGATGTGCAAGGAAGTAGGGATCCGGTCCCAGGAGCATCTCCTGCCGGCGTCGGTTTCAGAGAAAGAGCTGCTTTCGCTTATCCACAACTTGAATCGGGACAAGGAGATCCACGGCATCCTCGTCCAGCTCCCGCTGCCCGCCCACATCCGTTCGGAAAAAATCCTGGAGGCGGTATCGCCGCAAAAGGACGTCGACGGCTTTCATCCGGTGAACCAAGGACTTCTTCTTTTGGGGGCTGAGGGTTTAAAGCCATGTACCCCTTTGGGAATTATGAAACTGTTAGACTCCATCGGCTGTGACCCGAAAGGAAAAAATGCGACCGTGGTCGGTCGCAGCAACATCGTGGGTAAGCCAGTCGCCTTGATGCTTCTTGCGCGCCATGCGACGGTTACCGTGTGTCACTCCCGCACCGCTCAGCTCAAGGACGAAGTCGGTCGCGCCGATATTCTGGTCGTTGCAATCGGCAAGGCAGGCCTGATCCGCGGTGATTGGATCAAGCCTGGCGCGGTGGTGATCGATGTGGGGAGCAATCGACTCCCCAGCGGAAAATTCGTCGGCGATGTTGAGTTCGAGAGCGCCAAAGAGCGCGCCTCCTGGATCTCGCCGGTCCCGGGCGGCGTGGGTCCGATGACGATCTGCATGCTTCTGTTCAATACCTTGCGGGCGGCGAGAGAATCTCTCCAGCGGGAAAGTTAGACCAAATCGCGTGAAGGCCGCAGCCACACCTCCAGTCCAAAGGTGCAAAAGAACTCCTCTCTTTCGTCTCCATCGAAGTCTGGGAGCGAAGATGGTTGGGTTTGCCGGATGGGAGATGCCGGTCCAATACCGCGGGGTCATAGAGGAGCATCTGGCGGTGCGGAATCAGGCCGGCCTGTTCGACGTAAGCCACATGGGGGAAGTTGAGGTCTCGGGCGCCGGCGCTTTGCATCTCTGTCAGATGCTTACGGCCAACGATGTCTCGCGCCTAAGAATCGGCCAGGCACAGTATAACCTTCTGCTCAATGAAAACGGTGGAACGGTCGACGACATCGTGGTCTACCGGCTGGAGACGGACCGTTTCTTGATCTGCGTCAATGCGGCTAACACGGATAAGGACTTCCAATGGATTCGAGAAAAGTCCCAGGGAAAGGCGGACGTCCAGGATACCAGCTCCCGCTATGCCCAGTTGGCTCTTCAGGGACCTCTGGCAGAGAAAGTGCTGCAGCGTTTGACTTCGCTGAGTCTGGCCGGGATCAAGCCGTTTCACTTCTCGTTCGGCGAGGTGTCGGGGATTCGCTGCCTGGCGGCGCGGACCGGATATACGGGCGAGGACGGTTTTGAGCTCTATTGCGAGCCTGACCGGAGCGAAGCACTATGGAACAGTCTCATGCATGCAGGCAGCGATGCCGGGCTTCAAGCTGCCGGCCTCGGCGCCAGAGATACGCTTCGTCTCGAGAAGGCATTTCCCCTATACGGTCATGAGCTGGACGACACGACGACTCCAATCGAAGCGGGTTTGGAATGGGTGACCAAGTTTTCCAAGGACTCCTTTCTTGGCCGAGAGGCCTTGCTGAAGCAAAAGCAAGAAGGGGCGCAACGCAGACTCGTGGGCTTGGAGCTGACCGAGCCGGGCATTGCGCGCAGTGATTATCCGATTCTTAAACGGGGTCAGCCCATAGGAAGGGTGACTAGCGGGACGAGATCCCCAACCCTGGGAAAGTCAATCGCCCTGGGGTACGTGGGCGCGCAGGAGGCCGGCGTTGGGAACGAGGTGGAAGTGGAGATACGAGGCCGGAGGGCGGGCGCCCGGATTGTCCCCTTGCCGTTCTATCGTCGTGAGCCAACTGGCAAAACGTCATGTCATAAGGAGGAGAGTGATGGAGTTTCCTGAGGGGTTAAAATATTCTAAAGAACACGAGTGGGTGCTGGTCGAGGATCGCGTCGCCATTATCGGGATTACCGAATACGCTCAGCAGGAGCTCGGCGACATCGTGTACGTGGAGCTTCCGGAGGTGGGGGAGAAGATCGTCAAGGATGACGCCTTTGGGGCGGTGGAATCGGTCAAAGCGGTTTCCGACATCTACGCCCCGGTGAGCGGAACCGTGGTCGAGGTGAACGATACCCTGCCGGATAGCCCGGAAACCATCAACGATGATCCCTACGGAGACGGTTGGATGATCAAGGTGGAAATGTCCGATAGGGATGATCTTAAGGACCTGATAAGCGCTGAAGAATACGCGGAGTATGTAGAGCAGCAAAAGGGAGAAGGGGATGAGGAGGAGGGCGGGGAAGAAGAGGAATAAAGTCTCCCATGCGCTATACCCCTCACACCGCCGCGGATAAAGAGCAGATGCTCCAGGCCATTGGCTTGAGCCGGGTCGAGCAGCTTTTTGACCATATCCCGAAGTCTCTGAGAGATCGCGCCGGTATTTCCCTCCCTCCGGGATTAACCGAGGTGAAGGTGAAAAGGCGCATGGCGGCTCTTGCGGCAAAAAATGCTACGCCCGAAAGTTGGCACTTTTTTCTCGGCGGCGGGATCTACCACCATGCCATTCCCAGCGCCGTGGACGCGGTCATATCCCGCTCCGAGTTCTCGACCTCCTACACTCCCTACCAACCCGAGGTCAGTCAAGGAACCCTTCAGGCCATCTATGAGTATCAAACTCTTATGTGCCAGCTCACCGGCCTGGAGGTATCCAATGCCGGGCTCTACGACGGCGCGTCGGCAACCGCAGAGGCGGTCCTGATGGCGCGGCGCAT
This sequence comes from Deltaproteobacteria bacterium, assembly GCA_016193465.1. GTDB lineage: Bacteria > Desulfobacterota > Binatia > UBA9968 > UBA9968 > UBA9968. The sequence continues at coordinate 3,316 of JACPSE010000197.1, read as the reverse complement.
CCAGCCGGAAAGCCGGCGCCGGCTCTTCCTTTCGCGCTCGCTTCATCCGCAGTATCGCGCGGTGGTCTCAACTTATCTCAAAAACCTCGAAGACACGGAACTGGTCGAAGTCCCTTTTGATGAGAGCGGCGCGACGGATATTGAGTCGCTTACAAAGGCAATGGATGAAAGGGCGATGTGCGTGGTCGTGGGTTATCCCAATTTCTTCGGCGTGATTGAAGAGCTTGCTCCCATCCGGAAGGCCTGCGCTCGCTCCGGGGCCCTGCTCGTTACGGTGACGACTGAGCCGCTCTCTTTGGCGCTCCTGAAACCGCCCGGGGCATGGGGCGCTGATATCGCGGTGGGGGAGGGGCAGAGTTTGGGAGTTCCGATGGCTCTCGGCGGGCCGGGTTTCGGCTTCTTTACCTGCCAGAAGAAATTTGTCCGCAGCCTGCCGGGGAGGCTGGTCGGAGAGACGGTGGATCACGAGGGGCGTCGGGGTTTTGTTCTGACCCTTTCTACCCGAGAGCAGCATATCCGGCGCGAGAAGGCGACCTCGAACATTTGCACCAGCCAAAGCCTGTGCGCTCTGGCGGCGACGGTTTTTATGGCCACTCTCGGTAAGGGGGGGATGCGCCGTCTGGCTGAGGCCAACGTGGGCCGGGCGCATGACGCCCAGGAGCGTCTGGCGAAGGAGGCAGGGCTGGCGCCAGTTTTTAGCGGGCCGTTTTTTAACGAGTTTGTTCTCAAAGTAAACGGCTTGGCCCGGCGGCTGAGCCGCTTTGGCATCGAAAGGATTATCCCGGGGATTCCCCTGGCGCGCTGGTACCCAGAGCTTCAGGAAAGCCTGCTTGTCTGCGTGACCGAGATGAATGAGGGAGAGGAGATCGAGCACCTTGTCAGGACGTTCTCCGGGGATTAATCTTCGACGCTCCACTCCCCCTTTGATTTTTGAGGGCGGCTCGCCGGGAAGAAGCGGCTTTTTCTGGCCCGAGGAAGAAGCGAAAAGCCAGGAAAAAATCCCCCGAAACCTGCTTCGCGATGATATCCCCGGCTTTCCCGAGCTCGGAGAGCTGGAGGTGCTGCGCCATTTCACGCGCCTGTCACATCTCAACTACTCCATCGAGAGCCAGTTCTATCCGTTAGGTTCCTGCACCATGAAGTACAACCCCAAGGTCAATGAGGTGGTAGCTCGTTTTTCGGGCTTTTCTCTGCTTCATCCGCTGGCTCCTCCCGAGCTGATTCAGGGCGCTCTCGAATTGCTTTACGAGCTTGAAGGGGTGCTGGCGGAGATTGGCGGGATGGACCATGTTACGCTCCAGCCGGCTGCCGGAGCGCAGGGAGAGCTTACCGGACTCATGATCATTCGGGCCTGCCTCAAGGAACGGGGCAATCCGCGCCGGAAGATCATCGTTCCTGACACTGCGCACGGCACTAACCCCGCCAGTTCGACCCTCTGCGGCTATGAAGTGGTCCAAATCGCTTCCAATAGCCGGGGAATGGTGGAGGCAGCAAAAGTCGAAGAGGTGATGGACGAAGGAGTCGCGGCCCTGATGCTCACGAACCCGAACACGTTGGGCATCTTCGAGAAAAACATCCAGGCGGTCGCCGAGGTGGTCCATAACAAGGGAGGCCTACTCTATCTCGATGGGGCCAATTTGAATGCCTTGATGGGGATCGCCAAGCCAGGGGACATGGGAGTGGATGTGCTGCACATCAACCTCCACAAGACCTTTTCTACTCCTCATGGAGGGGGCGGGCCCGGTGCGGGCCCTGTAGGGATAAAAAGTTTTCTCCAGGACTATCTCCCCGTGCCCCGCATCCTCAAGGGAGACGGAAGTTTCGAATTGCAGGAAGACTTTCCCAAGTCGGTGGGGCGGGTCCGTTCCTTCTTTGGGAATTTTGGCATTCTAGTGCGGGCCTATGCCTACATTATTTCCCTGGGATCCGACGGGCTGGAGGAAGCGAGCCGGATGGCGCTTCTTAATGCCAACTACTTGAGAAAGAAACTTGAAGGCACTTACCACCTTGCTTATCCGGAGCCCTGTATGCACGAAAGCGTCTTTACCGATCGTCTGCAGCAAAAGCAGGGAGTTACGACTCTGGATATCGCCAAACGATTATTGGATTACGGTTTTCACCCTCCGACGATCTACTTTCCTTTAGTCGTATCCGGAGCGCTCATGATCGAACCGACGGAGACTGAGAGCAGGGAAACTCTGGATGCGTTTGCCAATGCTATGATCGCGATCGCCCGCGAGGTCAAGGAGAATCCGGATCTTGTCAGAAGCGCTCCTCATACGACCCCTGTCGGGCGGCTGGATGAGGCGCGTGCGGCAAGGAAACCTGTCCTTCGGTGGGAACCGCAAGCAGGGGACAGCGATCAGCGGTCAGCGTTCAGCAGTAAATTAAAGGCTAAAAGCTGATAGCTGAGGGCTTCTTGGCTTCTCATTGAGTAAAGCGGTAGTGCAGACGGTTATCGTGATATTCGAAACTGGCAACCACGTCCAGACGGCTTTTTCCAATCCAGGGCGGGATCGCGTGAAACGGAGAGGCTGCCTGGACGGCGCGCATCGCCTCCTGGTCTAATACGGAAAAACCCGAGGAGCGGATCAGGCGGGTCCCCTCCAGGTGGCCGTTTCCCAGGATGGTAAATTCCAGCACGAGTTTTCCCTGCAACCCTTGACGCAGCGCCGGTTCAGGGTATTCCCATACCAGTTCGATGGCCCGTTTGATGCTAGTAAAGTAGGTAACGTATCTGGGCTCTCTCGTATCCAAACGGACAGGCCCTTCATCGTTGCGTGCTCGATCGTTGGAAGGAGACAAGACTACAGGCGGCAAGAGCTCTTTTAAAGTTGGAAGAGGCCGCTGCACAATGGAATATTTCTCGCTCGCGTGCTGCCGCGCCGCCGCTTCCTGTTTTTCTTCTATTATTGGCGGTTCCTGCGGACGCTGTGCCAGCAACTCGCGCGGGGCGACGGCGTTTTCGGCTGCCCGGGCAGCCGCTTTGCCAGCCCGCCCACGAGGTTCCGGCCTTGAGTCGGAAGGCTCTGGACTCTTTACTCGGGGTGGCGGGAGCAGGGATATGGGGATCTGCTCAACCGTCCTCTCGTTTTCCGCATCTTTGGGCAAGATCAATAAGACAACGAGATGGAGAGCCAGGGAAAGGAGAAGAAACGGAACCAGCGGGGAGCGTGGCGAAACCACAGCCTATATTAACCCAGGGCTGGCTGCCTAGGCAAGCTCCCAGTTGCAAACGAGGGTAGAGATGGGATAAACTTTTGCTATGTTTGGCCTGGGAATTTGGGAACTGCTGCTTATCCTGCTGATAATCCTG
>JACPSE010000196.1 GCA_016193465.1 Deltaproteobacteria bacterium | reverse complement strand
GTAGCGAGATGCAGAAGCGGATCGCCCTGTTCGCCGGCCGGGCGCCGGCCCGCAAGGCGCTTTACCGCGATGCCGATGTGCTTAAGAAAAATCCCCAGTTCCAATCCCAGTTCGAGGCCTTTACGCGCGCCGTGCCCCGGCCTCCGGTGCCGGTTTACATCCCGCTCTCCAATATCATGCAGCGTTACTTCAGCTCGGCCATCAGCCTGCCCGACTCCGATATCGACCGGCTGGCGGGGGTGGCGGCGAGAGATATGGATCGCGTTCTGGACCTCCTGAAGGGAAAAGAGCGCTGATGAAAAGCTCCGGTCGCGCGGCAGCTTTATTCTTGTTCCCGAGTTTTCTCTTTGTTCTGATCTTTTCGCTGGTCCCGATCTTCGAGTCCTTTCGCCTGAGCTTCTATCGGATGATTCTAACGCTCCCCTGGCTGGGGCAGAAATTTGTCGGATGGCAAAATTACCTGGACCTGCTGACGGACCCGGTGGCCCGCCATTCTCTCGCGACCACGCTGATCTTTGTTGCCGTGACGGTGCCTCTGGAAGTGCTTCTCGGCCTTGCCATAGCGCTGGTCATCAACGAGCCCTTTCGCGGGCGCGGGCTGCTGCGGGCGGTCGTGCTGGTTCCCTGGGCCATCCCCTCGACCGTAGCCTCGCAGATGTGGCGCTTTATCTTCAATGATCGTTACGGGCTGTTCAATTATTTCCTCTTTGGCGACCGGACCGAACTCTACCAGGCGCCTCTGGCCGACCCCCAGCTGGCCTTAGGGGCGATCATGGTGGCCGATGTCTGGAAGACGACTCCGTTCGCGGCCCTGATCCTCCTGGCCGGTTTGCAGGCCGTGCCTGACGAGCTCTACGAAGCGGCCAGTGTGGACGGGGCGGGCGGGTGGCAGAAGTTCCGCCGTATCACGCTGCCGATGATCAAGCCCGCCATCCTCCTGGCCTTCCTCTTCAGAACGATCGATGCCTTGCGGGTATTCGATCTCGTCTTCGTCATGACCCAGGGCGGGCCCGCCGATTCGACCAACGTCCTTCAGTTCTACGGCTATAAGAAGAGCTTCGCGGAGGGGATGATCGGCGCCGGCTCCGCAGTCTCGGTGCTGGTCTTTTTTCTTGCCCTGTTGTTCGCGCTCCTCTACATCCGGATCCTGGGGGCGCGGGTCTGGAAGGCGCGATGAAGAGCTATTCTTTTCCGCTTTGGATAGTCGCGATCGGGGCGCTGAGCCTTCTCCCCTTTCTGTGGTTTGTCCTAACCTCGGTGAAAAGCGCGGCGCAAATCACGGCTATCCCGCCGGAAATCTTGCCCGCCTTTCACGCGGATTTTTACCGCTCGGCCGTGAGCGAGCACGGCCTTTTCCGATATCTGGCCAACAGCGTCATCGTGGCGGGCTCGACCACCCTGATCAGCATTGCGATTGGCGCCCTGGCCGCCTATGCCTTGACGCGCTTCCGTTTTTCCTGGATCCGATTTTACCTTATGCTCCTTCTCGCCATCTCGATGTTCCCGCAGATCTCGATTGCCGGGCCGGTCTGGAGAATACTCAGTCATCTGGGCTGGCTGAACACCTACCAAGGCATCACCGCGGCTTATATCTCGCTCTCGCTCCCGCTCGCCATCTGGATCCTCTCCACCTTTTTCAGGGAGCTGCCCTATGAGATCGAAGAGGCGGCGTTGATCGACGGCTGCAATCGGCTCCAGGCGCTGCGCAAGGTTGTTTTGCCTCTGGCCGCCCCGGGTCTCTTCACCGCCGCCATTCTCGTGTTTATCCATGCCTGGAACGAGTTCTTCTTCGCGCTGATCATACTCACGAATTCCGACCTTCAGACGCTGCCCGTGGGGATCGCCCTTTTTCCCGGAGAATACACCATGCCGTGGGGCGAGATTGCGGCCGCCTCGACCATCGCCACGCTCCCGCTCATAGTCCTGACACTCCTGTTTCAGCGTAGGATCATCCGGGGATTATCGGCCGGGGCCGTAAAGGGATAAAAGGGGGTTGACCATCGCTTCGCTCTCGATACAAAACCTTTCGAAGTCGTTCGGCGCCGCGAAAGTGCTCGAGGAGATCTCCTTCGAGGTGGCCGATGGGGAGTTCTGCGTGTTGCTGGGGCCTTCAGGCTGCGGCAAGACCACCCTTCTCAGACTGGTGGCCGGACTGGAAGAGGCCGCCGGCGGAACGATCTCTCTCGACGGCCAGCGCATTGACGACCTGCCTCCGCAGAAGAGAGATGTAGCCTTTGTCTTTCAAAGCTATGCTCTCTATCCCCACATGAGCGTCTTCGAGAACATGGCCTTTTCCCTGCGCCTGCGGCGCCTGCCTGAGAGAGAGATTCGACAGCGGGTCGGCGAGGCGGCCCGCCTCCTGGAGATCGACGGGCAACTGGAGCGCAAGCCGCAGGAGCTGAGCGGCGGGCAGAGACAAAGGGTCGCGGTGGGCCGCGCGATTGTCCGCCAGCCGAAGATATTTCTATTTGACGAGCCTCTCTCCAACCTCGACGCCTCTCTCCGTGGCACCATGCGGGTGGAGCTGGCGCGTCTGCACCGGAAGCTGCGCGCGACGATTCTTTACATCACCCACGATCAGGCCGAGGCAATGACCCTCGGAGAAAAGATCGTCGTCCTCCATGAGGGAAGAATTCAACAGCTTGGTTCGTCCTCCGCCATCTACCACCGGCCCGCCAACCCGTTCGTGGCGCGTTTCGTCGGCAGCCCGCAGATGAATCTCATCGAGGGGAGACTGGATGAAAAGAGAGCGGTGTTCAGGAGCGGGGGGTTGGAGATTGATCTCTCAGGAGCTCTGTCGGAAGGCTGGGAAGGCTACGCGGGAGAAGCCCTGACGGTCGGCATCCGGCCCGAAGAGCTGCTCTTCGGCGGTCGGGATGACGCTTGGGCCCGGGCTGAGGTGGAAATCATAGAGGATCTCGGGTCCGACCGGTTTGTTCATCTCCGGTGCGCCGATATGGAGCTTCTCGCCCGGGTCCCCGCGCACGCAACCGTAAATAGGGGCGAGATCATCCATCTCACGGGAAAGCCGGACCGGCTGCATCTCTTCTACCAGGGGAAGCGGCTCCGGTAGGGGTTGCCATCGCTGGCGGCCGTCGAAGTTAGCCGACTTCAGTTAGCCGGGCTGCGCTGGGCAGATTTTTTCTCGATATAGCCCGGGGGATTCCCGTGCTTGGATTGCACCTTTAGCCAATCGCCCTCCGCGTCCACGACATGGACCTTCATCCCCTTGGTGATTTTGGCGACGCTCTTATAGTGTAGCCCGGGGCCTTCCCTAACGAGAGTGTCCGTTGTGGCGGTGTAAGGGCCGGCGACAAAAGCGGCTCTTTGCTTGACGGGTTCAGCGGTCGGTCGAGCGTATCTCTCATGGATGTATCCGGGAGGATTCCCCTGTTTAGAAACAATCTTTAACCATTCTCCCTCCCGGCTCGCAACGTTGACCTTTGTGCCACTTTTGATCTCGGCAATCACATTATACTGAGTTCCTGGCCCGCTCCTGACCTTGACGGCCGTTGTGGTCAGGTAAGGCCAGGTTTGTTCTCCGAAGCCCGCTGCCGTTTTAGATTCCGCCGCCTCTTGGGTCCGGCACGCGCCAGTAGCCAATATAAACGCAAAGGCCAGCAGGAAAGAAAACCATCTCATACGTGAAACCATACCTTCCTCCTGTTTTTTCTCCGCTATTCCCTCAGATACGCAATCTCACCCTATTATTAAGGTAACAGATAACTTTTTTTCGGGCAAATAATCTGTGCAATTTTAGGCCAAATTAAGCTTGACAACAATGGTTCGTCCTGCGATATATGATCCAACTTTTGTGCGACGGAGGGATTTGCAATGACGAAGGGTAAAATCACAGCGTTGGTCGCTCTTGGCTTTTTCTTAAGCGGTTGCGCACAGATGAGCTATAGGCAAGAGGCCGTGCTTAAAGGTGCCGGCGCCGGCGCCCTTACAGGAGCTGCTATCGGCGGGGCCGCGTCTGCCGGCTCAGATGATAAAAATCGTTCAGGGTTAGGGGTTGGTATCGGCGCCGCTTCGGGCGCCCTAATTGGCGGCTTGCTTGGTTATTTTCTCGCTGAAGAGCCGAAGCCGCCACCGCCGCCACCTCCTCCTCCGCCACCTCCACCGCCGCCACCTCCTCCTCCGCCGCCACCGCCGCCACCTCCTCCTCCGCCACCTCCGCCACCGCCACCACCCGCGCCCAAGCCTGCGCCCAAAGTGGAAAGGACTATTATCTTAGATCATGTGCTGTTCGACTTCGATAAGACAGCCATTAAGCCGGACGGGGCCAAGATCCTGGATCGTCTGGTCACGTTCCTCAAGGAAAATCCGGATAAAAAGGTTGACTTAGAGGGACATACAGACTGGATCGGGACAGAAAAGTACAACCAGGGATTATCAGAGAGACGCGCCGCTTCAGTGAAAAACTATCTGGTGAAGAAGGGCGTCGATGTCAGCCGCATTGCTACTCGTGGCTTTGGCAAGACAAAACCCATCGCCGACAACAAAACCAGAGACGGTAGGGCCAAGAACCGGAGAGTAGAGGTGAAGGTCCGTTAGAGCTTCCTGAGATGAGAGGCCATAGGGAGATGAAATTGACGCGGCCGGTTTTCACCGCCTTGTTCTTGCTGCTGCTCCTGTTGCCATGTGGTGCCGGCGCCCAGGATTTCAAAAAATGGGAAGCCCAACTCAGTGAATATAGACAGTGGCTTGATGTGGTTGGGTTGACCGGCTCCCGTTTTTGGTTGAGGCTCGATAGCAGCCGTCGTCCTCACAAAGTCTATGTGGGAGAAGGTTTCGACAAAGCGGCTTACGAGTTAAAGGAACAGTTTGTCGAAATTTTCTCCCACTACCTGGCAGGCCACCCGGAGAAGTTTGCCCTGATAGATCTCTTTGATGCGGCCACCGGCGCCGCCATCGGAGAATTTGGCTGGGGCGGCTTCAGGCTCTATCCGAATTACAGGTGGCTGGCCCAAGAATCTGCCCGAAACGACTAAATCAAGCTCCCTCTAGTTTACCCACCTCTTTATTGCCAAAGTTACTAAGGCGCACCCTGGGGTGCAGCCCCCCATTCAGCGGACCTCGTTAAATCACCGTAGAATTTTCACTACCAGGGGTAGAAAAAAAACTACCCTTTGTCTATCTCCTTGCCTGGCTTGAGGTCCCTGCCCGTCGAAATTCTTCCGTTCTCTCAACACCTTACGCTCATCGAGTCTCACGCCGCTCGCCGTGGCATGCCGCTTGCTCTGTGAATCGATCCAGTAGTGAACATGAGAATGGAAAAGGCCAGTAGGCCGTGAGGTCGAATAGAAGGGGGCGTTATGAAAAAGATCATGCGTCTATCAGAGGTAAAAATGAACCGAACCAGATTCGCTCTGTTACTAGGAACACTTCTGTACTGCCTTCTCGTGTCGGCTCTTCCCGACACTGGCCTAGCGCAGGGGCTATCAAAAGTGGCCATCATCCGTCCGTCCCCAAGTGTTCCCGGCATCAACCTTCACGTCGCCCAACAACGGGGTTTTTTCCGCGAGGAGGGGCTGGATCTCCAACTCGTACAGCTTAGCGACATCCCGGCCATTAAAGCCCTCACAGCGGGAGAGGTCCAGGCCGTAAGCATCGTAGGCTCGGTCGTTCGTGCGATTGAGCGGGACGACGCCCCTTTAAAGGTCTTGTCTATCGATCTGAAGCGACCTCTTTTCTGGCTCGTGGCAAGGCCTGAATACAAGTCCATCGCCGATCTCAAGGGAAAGGTCCTTGGCGTCGCCAGCCGGGGTGGCGGTCCGCACTTGGTCGCAGCCCGGCTTCTGCGCAAGGGTGGGTTGGATCCGGAAAAGGACATTGCCGTCATCGTTACCAAGGACACGCTTCAGAGTTTAGTGAGCGGGGACATCCAGGCAACGGTCCTACTTCTTCCTTCAGTCATCTTGGCCCGCGACAACTTTAAGATGAACATTCTGGCTAGCTCCGTGGAGGAGTTTAGCCTAGAGAGAGGCCTCGCAGTGCGGGAGGACCTATTGCGAGAAAAGCGAGACCTCATCAAGCGCATGCTCAGGGCTCTGGCCAAGGCTCGCCGGTACGTTTTGGAGAACGAACGAGGCTCAAGCGAACTGTTGGCCGATTGGACAAAAGTAGAGCTTCCCGTGGCTTTGGAATCTTATCGCCTAGCCCGACCTAGCTTTACGACCGACGGCATCCCGACCGAAGAGGAGGTCTGGGAGTACCTCAAAGGCAGACTTTCCAAGCCCGTTCCAGCAGACCGGATCTTTGACTTCTCCTTGCAGCGCGAGGTGAACCGCGAGCTGGGAGTAAGGTAGCCATTATCTTTGCTCGCGCATCTCGTTAGGGACCCCCAACATTGGCTATTAAACGGAGGGATACCATGAAGATACGTTCACTCGCAGCAGTTGTAGGAATCGGGTTGATCATTCTCTTCGCGCACGGTCTCGGAGCCGAGGCCGCTGAGGTGAAGGTCATAGGCGCCAATCCGGTGAAGGCGGTGGTTCAGGAGCTCGGCGCGCAATTCGAACGCGAGAGCGGGCACAAGGTCGTCACCAAATTCCTAACGGGGGTGAAGGGGGAGATCGACGCCGGAGAGCCGTTTGACGTTGCCATCTCGACCACGTCTGGGATTGACGGTTTGATCAAAGAGGGGAAGATCATCGCTGCCACGCGCGCGGATGTCGCCTATGCCGGCATAGGCGTGGGTGTACGGGCAGGCGCGCCCAAGCCCGACTTGAGTTCGGTCGAAGTGTTTAAGCGCGCACTGCTCAATGCGAAATCAGTTGCTCATTCCAGGGCGGGCACAAGCGGCGTTCACTTCAAAGGTCTGCTGGAGCGCTTCGGAATTGCCGAGGAGATGAAACCGAAGCTCAAGCCGCTCTCGGGCGACGCTCTTGTCCAAGCCGTGCCAAGCGGCGAAGCGGAGATGATCGTAGGAACAATGTCGGACATCGTCGCGGGGGGCACAGTCCTGGTCGGACCGCTCCCGCCGGAGTTGCAGCTCTATATTCGCTCCGCGGCAGGAGTGGTCACCACCGCCAAGGAACCGGAAGCCGCCAAGGCCCTGATCAAATTTCTCACGGCGCCAGCGGCCATCCCTGTAATCAAGGTGAACGGCATGGAGCCCGGCAGCCCATGAAGCGGAGCGCGCCTCTCATCCCCTAGACCGAGTGGACAGAAGAGGCGCGAATGGGATATTTCCTATCCCAATGACTCGGGTCAATCCACGGCCAGAAAGGCAAACTCTAAAAATTGGGAGGGGCTGTGAAGAACATCTTTAGGCTTGTCGCCCTCATTGTGGCGCTGGTGGGGTTCGGAGGTATCGTCGAGGCGCAGCCGAAGAAGGTCCCGCGGATAGGATTCCTAGGGGGTTTTCCTGCCGCTCATACGGCCCACATCGAGGCATTGCGACAGGGTCTGCGCGAGCTTGGGTATGTGGGGGGGAAAAACATCCTCATTGAGTATCGTTATTCAGAGGGAAAACTCGATCGCCGCGCTGTCGCGGCCGAACTCGTGCGTCTCAAAGTAGAGGTCATCGTCACATCGGGCGCGACATCAACCCGGGCTGCGAAGGAAGCAACAACCACGATTCCCATTGTCATGGGGCAGGGCCCCGACCCTGTGGCCAACGGGTTCGTCGCCAGCCTTGCGCGGCCAGGCGGCAACATTACCGGACTCTCCAGCCTTGGCCAGGAAATAAGCGGAAAAAGGCTGGAGCTGCTGAAAGAAATCGTTCCTAAGCTCTCGCGTGTAGCCGTCTTGGCGGATGCAACCCAACCGGGCATCGGACAATCGCGAAGAGAGATGGAAGTCACGGCGAGGGCGCTCGCTGTGCAGCTTCAATACCTGGAGGTACGAGATTCCAAGGATATTGAGGCTGCATTTCGAGAGGCAAGCAAGGGGCGCGTAGAGGCATTTCTCGTGCTTGGGGGCCCCGTGCTCAATTCCAACCGAACACAAGTTTTAGACCTCGTGGCAAAAAACCGGCTGCCAGCAATGCACAGCCAGCGAGAGTCTATAGATAGCGGTGGCCTCATGTTTTACGGCGCGAGCGTTACCGACATGTTCCGTCGCGCGGCCACTTACGTGGACAAGATCCTGAAAGGCGCCAAACCGGCCGATCTCCCCGTGGAGCAGCCTACAAAGTTCGAGCTGGTGATAAACCTGAAGACCGCGAAGGCGCTGGGGGTGAAAATTCCGCCTCATCTTTTGATGGAGGCGGACAAGGTGATCGAATAACAGCAGGCAGTAGTCAACAGGCAATAGGCAACGGAGAGTAAATTTCGATTTTGGACTAGGCGGCCTCTCTAGGGAGGATAGTTACATTTCTCTTGAAGCGATATTGGCGAAAGTGGCTATCAAAGGCGAAAGCAAGGTCGAGTCTATGATGGTCGATCAAGGCGAAGCTGGTACAGTCAACAAAGCTAAAATCTTTGTCGTCGTATCTCACAAAAATCACCTTGGCCGTCCGTTCGAGGGCTTCACCCACACGAAGGACTTTGATCCCGGTCTGGTCAAAGCCCTTCATGAAATCGACCGCCGCCCGGTGACTTACTTTGGAGCGAATGAGAGTATAGGTCTCTGACAGGACAAAATTGGATGTTAGAAGCTGGGCCTTTGAAAGAAGGAGGTCCGTGTAGATTGGTTTGGCAGCGGTATGATAAGTATCATCTTCGTCAGCCAGCGCAAGGAATGCACCGGCATCCACGAAGACCTTCAATGCTTAATCCTCTCAAGAATAGAGGTACTTATCATGATTCTTAGAAAGATCGTGGATTCCGCTTTTGAACAGTCCCACGATTCGGTAAGCTGGGTGAAGCGTTACTTCTGCCCGATCCGCAGAACGCCGTTTAGCGGCCGATTTGGCTGCCAGTTTCGCCCGCCGCCCGCTTTCTACCACCGTCAGCTTCACTCTTTGTCGATTTTTAAGTCGAACCTTCGTGAACGGTTTAAAAACCCCATCTTCATAGAGAGCTTTGATGCTTTTTGCCATGGAGACCTCAGTAAGCTCACAAGCTTCTTTATTCAAAGCATACATGGCAGGTTAACCACTGTCAACGCGCATGAACCGTTATGAGTGGGTAACAAAGAGTCGATAAAAATTCAAGGACGCCAAAATAGTGGCCTTCTTAATCCGAAATCTAAAATCCAAAATCCAAAATAAGGGGTTTGGGCAGAAGCGAGGGCGGCTCGTCCGCCACTATTTTCTCATCTCCGTGGTGCTGATCAGCGGCGGGCTGATCACGAGCGGGCTCGTCGAGCTTTACTTCCGCTATCAGGAGAGCTGGGAGCACCTTGCCCGGCTCCAGCACGAGATCACTGCTGCCGCCGCCTTCAAGATCGAGCGGTTCATCCAGGAGATCGAGCAGACAATGAGGGCGGCGACGAAGAGCCGCGAGGTCACGGAGAAAGGGCTCTCGCCGGAGTACCACTTCGAGCTGAGGCGGCTCCTGGTCATCTCCCGCGCCATCACCGAGGCCGTGGCGATTGACTCCGAAGGGATGGCTCGGGTAGCGGTGTCGCGCTTCACCACCGTTATGCCGCAAGCTGGGGGAGACCACACTCGGTCGCCGGCCTTCCAGCAGGCGAGACAAGGGAGGTCCTACTTCGGCCCCGTTTACTCCGCGACGTT
>JACPSE010000195.1 GCA_016193465.1 Deltaproteobacteria bacterium | reverse complement strand
TCCTTTCATAAAGAGTTTTCTTGATCCACTTAGTCCTGAGAGTCGCCCCTCAAAACCGGATCTTCGCTAGCGGGGTGAACCGGTAATTCCCCGCGCCGGACTTTAACCGGCTAGTTGCACCGCTTCTGCGGCGTACGGACACAATACTATTAATCTTCTTGACGGCTTCGTAGGTAATCTATTACGGTTCGCCCATGGCTCGGATTTCCAGTCAGGAACCGCCGGGGTCAGACAAATGATAGGAATTCCCTTTTAGGTTCAGCCGCCGAGAACTCAAAATTGCCCTCGGGCAGCTCCCGTTCCGGAGTCTGAAGCGCAGCAGAGGGAGCAGAGTGGCCCGCTACACCGCCTTTTTGAGGAGTTGAATTTCACCGCTCTTTCTTCACCTGCTGTAACAGGTCCTCGATGCGCCGGGCCTGATCTTGGGTGTCATCGTAAACAAACTCGATCGTCGGGACGAATCGGAGTTTCAGCTCTCTGGCGATTTTGGCGCGGATAAACCCGGTGGCGCTCTTTAGGCCCGACAAAACCTCTGCCTTCTTCTCCCTGTTGCCCAAAAGACCGAAAAAGATCCGCGCGTGACGCAAATCCTTACTCACCTCTGCCCCAGTGAGCGTGACCGGTCCAATGCGAGGATCGCTGACCTCCTTAGTCAGCAATTGGGAGATTAATTCCAGGAGCAGGTCTCCCACGCGATCTGAGCGTTTGTAGTCCATGGCTTTCAGGGCCATCGGGGAGTTCAAATCGTTTGAATCGTTCGAAACGTTTTGAACGACTGGAACGTCTTAAACGGCCGCGCTACCGCTTTTCAGCAGTAAAAGAACTCCGTTCCCACCTCGCCTACTTGGGCAAGACCCATATCGTCTATGAAATCGACGACTTTGTGCAACGTCGCTTCGACAACTTGGTGACTGCTGCCAACGACACTAAAACCCAAGACCGCGCTTTGCCACAGATCTTGATCCCCACACTCTGTAACGGAGATATTAAACTGGTTGGATACCCGCGCCTGGATCCTCCTGAGGACTCCCCTCTTGCCTTTTAAGGAGTGGTTTTCCGGGAGAATAAGGCTGAGTTTTAGAACCCCCACGATCATGGGCGAAGAGGACGACTGAGGATGCTTCCTTGCTATCGCTTGTCTCCTGCCGAGGCCCGGGAGGCCTCGCGTCCGCCGGGCGTTGGATTGATGCGCCGGATTACCGGCACTCGGTCATAAGCCTCGACCACATCCCCTTTCTTGATATCTTGAAATCCCTCGAGGGAGAGACCGCATTCGTATCCCGCTGTCACCTCGCGCACATCGTCCTTAAAACGCCTGAGGCTCCCTAGCTTCCCCTCGTGGACGACCACCTGATCTCTCAGCAACCGGATCAGGCTGGAACGCTGGACCTTTCCTTCGGTAACGTAACACCCCGCAACGGCACCCACGCTCTGGACGTTGAAGATCTCGCGCACCTCGACACGTCCATGGATCTGTTCCCTGTACGTCGGTTCCAGCAACCCCTCCATCGCCGCCCTGAGGTCCGCGATCGCCTCATAGATCACGGTATAGAGACGAACATCCACTCCCTCCTGCGTCGCCAAATTGGCCGCTTTGACTTCTGGCCGAACGTTGAATCCAATCACAATGGCATTGGAGGCCGCCGCCAGCAGGACATCGCTCTCGGTGATGCCTCCCACGGAGCCGTGGATTACCCTGAGCTTTACTTCGTCACTCGAAAGACGATTCATTGCTTCTGTCAGGGCCTCGACGGAGCCATGCACATCAGCCTTAAGAACAACCCTGAGCTCCTTTACATCACCCGCCTTGATCTGGTCATAGAGATCCTTCAGAGAGACCTTGCTGGTTTTGACCAGTTCTGTTTCTCTCTGTTTGCCGCGCCGGTGCTCGGCGACTTGCCTGGCTTTTGTCTCATCGGTCAGGGCCACAAAGGAATCCCCTGCCTGGGGCACCCCCTGAAGGCCCAAAATCTCCACCGGGAAAGCGGGCAGGGCTTCCTCTATCTTATGGCCCAAGTCGTCGATCATCGCCCGAGCCCTTCCATGAAAAATGCCGCAGACAAATGGGTCCCCGATACGCAGCGTCCCCTCCTGAACCAGAACAGTTGCCACGGGACCCCTGCCCCGATCCAACTTGGCTTCGATAATAGTCCCCCGCGCCAGCTTATTGGGGTTCGCCTTGAGCTCAAGGACATCTGCCTGGAGCAGAAGCATCTCCAGCAGATGAGGGATCCCTTCTTTGGTCTTTGCAGAAACAGGAGCAAAAATCGCGTCTCCACCCCACTCTTCCGACACCAGGCCGTACTCGGAGAGCCCCTTTTTGACCCTTTCCAAGTTGGCGTCAGGCTTGTCAATCTTATTAATCGCGACAATGATAGGCACCTCGGCAGCGCGGGCATGGTTGATCGCCTCGACGGTCTGCGGCATCACTCCGTCATCTGCGGCCACGACCAGAACCACTATATCGGTCACTTTCGCCCCTCTCGCCCGCATCGCTGTAAACGCCTCATGTCCGGGGGTGTCGAGGAAGGTCACACCCCTGCCGTCTACCTGAACGTGGTAAGCGCCGATATGTTGCGTGATGCCACCGGCCTCCTGGGCAGTCACATTGGTGCTTCGGATAGCGTCGAGGAGCGACGTCTTACCGTGGTCCACGTGCCCCATGATCGTCACCACAGGCGGCCTGGGCTGCAGGGCGGTTTCAGACTCTTCGACCTGATGCTCAACCTCCAGGGCGCTTTCGACATCGAAGGCCACGTTTTCGACCTGGTGGTCAAATTCCGAAGCTATAAGAGAGGCGGTGTCGGCATCGAGGATCTGATTGATCGTTGCCATCATCCCCATTGCCATGAGCTTCTTGATCACCTCTCCGGCCTTCACTCCCATGACCCTGGCTAGATCGCCAACGCTGATCACCTCAGAGATCTTGACGACCCGCTTGCTAGCCTTGGGAATTGTAATCTCTGTTTTCTTCTGCTCTTTTCCCGGCAGGGCCCTTTTCTTTTTTGGAAAACGCCCGGACCTGAGTTCGCGCTCCCGCAACTCTAAAATGTCCTGTTTCTTGACAACCCGTTTTTTATGCCTGACCCCCTTGGACGGCTTCTCCGCCCCCTCAACCGGAACAACACCTTCCTTATCCGGTGTCGGGACCTGCCTGAGGGGAACTCTTTCTTTGTCGGCAAGCGCAGGTGTCGGCCCGGCGCCGGCTGGGCGTCGAGGAACCAGGGGTGGGGGTGGCGCGACTCTCGTCGTCCGTCTCAAATCGATACGCCCCAGAACCCTGGCGACTCTCGGTGGTTCTTCCGGCGCTGGGACAGGTTGCCCTTCGATTGGCTTTACTCGCTCCTCTGGCTCCACTAACACAGGGGCAGGAACCGTCTCCACAGCCCTGGCTTCTGCTCGCGGCGCCTCTTCCTGGGGCGATCCCGGCCTGAGGGGTTCGGGTATTGGAGGTTCAGGTTGTGAGATGACTTCAACAGGGGGAGAGACTATGGGCGGAGCCTCTGGAGCGGCCTCCTCTTCGGCCACGACTACTGGAGGTTCTGCTTTGGCAGCAACGCTTTGGGAAATAACCTCAGTGCGACTCGTGCGGCGGCGGATGACGTTGGCCCGGACCCTTCGCTCCACGACCTTCTCGCGCGCCTGGATCTCCCCGAGGCTTTGATCCTCCGCTGTGACTACTCGCTCGGATACTACCTTCTCTTCGCCCACGGCAACCTGGGGTTTAGCCGGAGCTGCCAAAGCAGCCCGAACGCGGACCGCCTCATCATCCTCAAGGGAACTCTGGACCTTTTTCCCCTTGATCCCCATTTTCTCCAAATGGGCGATGAGATCCTTAGGTTCGATCCCTAATTCTTTGGCTAGTAAATGGACCTTTGTCTTTACCATCTTCTACTGCCGCTTTTGATCACGCAAAGTCAGGATCAGCCTCTCTCTAGGCTCGCGTCCGACCTCAATATGAAAAGCCCGATAGAGGCTTTTCTTCCGCAAAAAAGCGCTCCAACACTCCTCCGCCTTATGGAGATAGCCTCCCCGCCCCGTTTCCAACCTATCGACCCGCAGCTCCCCGCTGTGCTGGACGATACGCAGGAGCGCTTTTTGGTCATCTCGGGCGCCACATCCGAGACAAGCCCTCTGAGGACGATGGCCTCGCTTCAATGGCTCTTCCTAAAAACATTCTCAATTCAAAAAGCAAATTGCAAAGTGTAAAATTTTGACTTTTGCATTTTGCATTTTTCATTTCTCTTGTTGCCCTACGCCCTCAGTTACGTCTCCAGGCCGGTCAGCCTCGGAGGATTCAGTTCCAGCCAGGGCGGCCGCCTTTTCCGCCTCTTCTTTTCTCCGCTTCTCCGCTACATACTCTCGGCTCGCTCTATAGACACCCTCGGCCTTCTCCGGGCCGACTCCGTCAATTTCGAGGATGGTCTCCAAGTCAGCTTCAGCTAGCTCCTCAGCCGACTTAAACCCGGCCTGATAAAGCAACTCCGCTACCATGTCGTTGACTCCGGGGATAGCACCCAACGAGGCCCGTGCGCGCCGAGTCTCTTCATCCGCCTCAGATTCGCTGCGGACATCGATGCGCCATCCGGTCAAGCGCGAGGCGAGCCTCACGTTCTGCCCCTTCTTGCCAATAGCTAAAGAAAGCTGGTCATCGGGAACGATAACTTCCATGTTATGCTCTTCATCATCAATGATGATCTTGGAAACCTTCGCCGGCGCCAAGGCGCGACAGACGTACTCTGCCTGGTCTGCCGTCCAATGGATAATGTCGATCTTTTCTCCCCGCAGCTCCTGCACCACCGCCTGCACCCGAGTCCCTTTCATCCCCACGCAAGCGCCGACTGGGTCCACATCTAGATCGTTAGAAGAAACGGCGATCTTCGCACGACCTCCCGGTTCCCGCGCGGCCCCTTTGACCTCGACGATCCCTTCATAGATCTCCGGCACTTCCTGTTCAAAGAGCTTGACCAATATTCCGGGGTGGGTGCGCGACAAAACAATCTGCGGTCCCCTGCTGGTCATTTCCACGCTCAGGATATAAGCACGAATCCGATCTCCCTGGCGGTAACGCTCCCGCGGAACCTGCTCCTTCTCCGGGAGAATCGCATCCGTTCTGCCCAGGTTCACAATAATATTTTTTTTCTCGAACCGCTGCACGATGCCATTGACCAGTTGCGCTTCACGCCCTTTAAACTCGTTATAGATGATCTCGCGCTCGGCATCCCTGACTCTCTGCACGATATTCTGCTTGGCCGCCTGCGCGGCGATCCGACCGAACGAGCTGGTATCCAGCTTGCTCAGGAGCTCGTCGCCGACCTCAGCATCGGGGTCGAGGCTCTCCCGAGCCTCCTCAAGGGTAATCTCCACGGCCGGGTCTTGAACTTCTTCAACTACCAGTTTGGCTTCGAAAAGTTCCACTTCGCCGATTTCAGGATTGTATTGCGCTTCGATCTTTCGTTGATGACCAAAGGTCTTCTTCGCGGCCGACACCATAGCGTTTTCTAGGGCGTTGATAAGGATGGCCTTATCGATCCCTTTTTCCTTACTGACCTGCTCTATGACCCGGTTTAAATCTTGTTGCATCTTTACGCACCCCAGTCGTGTTCGTAATTCGCCCTCTCAATGAGAGCCAGGGGTATATAAAACTCCACCCCTTCCTGCGAGAGGACTATGCCCCCCTCCCCAACTTGTTGGAGAAGGCCTAAAAAAGATCTTCTTCCTTGCACCATTTCTCGGGTACGAACCCGGACTCTCTCGCCGATAAAACGATTAAAGTGTTCCAGCTTTTTGAGCGCGCGGTTGATGCCGGGCGAAGAGACCTCCAAGGTATAAGGACCATCCATCACAACCTGGCTGTCCAAAAGATCGCTCAACTGCCGACTAACTCGCGCCAAGTCGTCGACGTTCGGGCCGCCCTCTTTGTCCAGGTAAAGCCGAAGCACTCTGCCCCTCCTCCCCCCATCGCCGCGAAGCTCGACGTCTATGATCTCCATCCCTTCATTCGCCACCACCGGAGCCGCAAGTTCCCATACCCGTGTTACGGCAGAGTCCGTACCCATGATATCCCCAAAATAAAAAAGCGGGCAAGAGCCCACTTTGAGTACCAACGACTAAAGTGTACTAAATTTTTATCACAGGTAGAATGGGGAATGCAAGGGCCGCGCCGAGTTTAGGCTGCCAGGGAGTAGATGCTGCCTGCGATAAGCCCGTTTACGAAAAGCTGTTGGAGCAAGGCTACTCCTCAATAGTTCGGACCGCTAGTTTTCTTCCCAGCTTTCCTAAAACCCAACTCCATCGCCTAAGCTGCCTAAGATCCTCTGAAACCAGCACGCCACCTATTCTAAGCGCGGCCACTGCCACCATGACATCGGCTAAGTGATCGCGGGCTCTTAACTTACCCCAGCGCGCACTGTAATAAGAGAGACATCGTCCGGCCAATACCCAGTCCTCCACCCCAGCGCCGACTACATGAGGTCCCAGCGCCCGCCGCAAGGACTCTATATCAGCCCTATCGTCGGATGACGTGGCCCCGGCGTACAGCTCGCAGAGAACCACGCCTGTAAGAAAGATTGTCCCACGCTCTAAACCGGCTAGGATAAATTGGCGGTATTTGCCGGAGCGGAGATAAGGGATAAGGACGGAGCTGTCGACCACGAAGGGGGCTGGGCTAATAGGCAAGGTTTTTCCCCCAGGTGCCCCGCTTCCTCAGCCTTTCCAGGGCGGCTATCGCCTCCTCGGCGTCGAGGGCTCGATCCACAGCCACGCGGATCGCCTCGGACTCCGACGAAGTCCGCAGGACCCTTTTAAGCCTCTTCACCTTACTCCCGTCTACGATGAAATTTTTCCTGTCCAACCTCTGCGCCGCTGCCTTGGCCATGCTTCACTCCTGTGGTGTGGAATTTATGCGTAAATCCTACACACAAGCAACAGGCGAGTCAAGAAAAGCCCGCTCTAATTCTGATGTTGCTGATTTGGCCAGGAAGTTAAAACGAAGAAGAAAGTAGCTCTCTAAGAAGAAAAGCTAAGGGGTCAATAATTGGGGCCTTTTTAGTCCAATTCTCGGTTAGCCGTCAAGCGGAAAAAGTAGGCACTAGCAACGAATCCGGCGTGGCTATCCGCCCCAGGGCCCAGGCGACATGCCTTCGCACCAGAGGCTCTTCGTCCTTTTCATACACCCAGAAGCCGGCGCAGGGATCTGTTCAATTGCTCAAGGTCGTAATCAGACAGACAACCTAGCCGGCGGCGAACGAGTCTTGCCTCAATCGTTGCGATAGCGGCCTTTACCGCAGATGGTTTGAGAAGGCCGGCGACCTGCCAGTCTCGAATGAGAAATTCACCCAACTTAAGGGGACCTCTAACCTGGCTGGTAACAGCCATAATCAGCAAGTCAGGGCCTTGTTCTTGGAAACCCTCAACGCTGATGACCAAAGCAGGACGTTGCTTGATGGAAGTTTGATCTGAAAAGGGGAAAGGGGCTAGAACGACATCGCCGCGCTTATAACTTATCGTAGGCGGCATCTTCGTCGTTATCCCAGATGCGGCTGAATGCGGCCTCTGAGAGTTTAGCGAAGGCTTTAGTGACTGACGCGGAATCATCAGCCTCTGGAACCAGCACTCGCACAGGGGTATTGACCGGCAAGTTGATCGGTTCGTATTGACCGGCAAGTTGATCGGTTCCTCCGGGACTACCACGTGACCGTCGTAATGCGCCTTAATAGCTTTCATAAAAGGCAGAATATCTTTTTTCGTATGGATCTGCAAACTATGTAGAGAAGACCTTAGAAGACCAGTTATTGCGTCCTCGATCTCTTCTCTTACCTCGCTATCTGCCTCAACCACCAGCCGCTTCATCAGCGCCTCCAACCCCCCGCCAGTAGCTATCTGCCCCAGGGCCCAGGCGACGTGCCTTCGGACAAGAGAATCTCCATCTCGAAGAACCTGAGTCAGGGCCGAGCCACTCTGACTTTCAGCTACAGGATTTTGCGGAAAGAAGAGGGTGTTCTCATCGCCTCGGGCTGGACCAGACATGCCTGCGTGGATAAAAAAGGAGAGGTCGCCAAAATTCCGCCTGACCTGGAGGGTATTCTCAAGGCGGCTCTCTCTTCTCCAAATACAGGAAAGACTGGACACGGGACTCGCTCTGCCTTATGCTAAATCAACTTTGGAGGCCTTTGCCCTCCTCAATGGCAGGATGGCAAAGCTCTCTTCCACCGCAAGTCCCTATGGAGGCAAGTCAGAAGCACAGACTGGCTCATGGGTCGGCTTTTAAGCTCCGTCACCGCATCCTGGTGGCGCTGGTAGCCGTGGCTCTTTCGAGCCCCGGGGCTGCGGCACAGACCGTGGCAAGGGCCGGCTCATCGGTATGGCTCGGGATAGCCTTGTCTGACTCTCCGGAGTCTTCGGGACCTCGAACAGGGCCGGGGTCCTCGGGCCCCGGTCCCACAGTCATAAGGGTAACGCCAGGCGGGCCGATGGATAAGGCTGGAGTAAAGCCGGGCGACGCCATCCTGGAGTTTAACGGAACAACGACTCCCGACGAGGCATCCTTTGGACGCATCTTGCGGGCGATTCCGCTGGGCAAGACAGTCCCGCTTAGGGTGGCGCGCGGGGGGGAAGTTTTGAATCTGCAAATTGCTGTCCAGTCCAAACTACAATTTTACCGCAAAGAGGCGGATAGAGGTGATCCTAAATCTCAATCGGAGCTGGCTCTGATGTACCACGAGGGCCAGGGCGCCAAGAAAGATTACGGGGAAGCTTTAAAGTGGTATCGCAAAGCTGCGGAGCAAGGACATGCGCCCGCGCAGCACGCGATGGGCGTCATGCACTCGGCCGGCTTGGGCGTGAGACGGGATCCGGCGGCAGCTGTCGGTTGGTTTCGCAAGTCCGCCGCCCAGGGCAATGCCCTGGCGGAGAACAGCCTGGGTAACAGCTACATGCAGGGGATCGGAGTCTCAAAAGATCCCGCTGAGGCGGTGAAGTGGTACCGGAGCGCGGCCGGGCGAGGTCTCCCGGAGGCCCAGCACAATCTGGGGTGGTGCTATGACAGCGGCTCCGGCGTCGAGCAGAACCAGGAAGAAGCCGTACAGTGGTACGCAAAGGCCGCGGATCAGAACTATAACTGGTCGCTCAACGCCTTGGGAAGCAAGTATGAAAACGGAGAGGGA
>JACPSE010000194.1 GCA_016193465.1 Deltaproteobacteria bacterium | reverse complement strand
GTTTGTTGAGAGTTTGAGGGTCAAATCTTTCACTGTGACATTGACGCTCTCTCTCGTTAGCACCTCAGCGAATGTCAAAGGTAAAGATGCGACCCCCATCTGACGACCCCCATCTGACCAGATAGTCAAGCTCCTCACGCTGAAGGTTTTCATCCAGCTCTATTTCCTTTAGCTCAAGAGAGTTTGAGGGTCAAATCTTTCACTGTGACATTGACGCTCTCTCTCGTTAGCACCTCAGCGAATGTCAAAGGTAAAGATGCGCCCCCCATCTGACCCTTAATTCGATCTCCCTGATGAGCATGATATCCCCATCCTCTAGATTGGTGATCAAGGCCGCGAGGTCACCAGGCCGCTCAATAACAAGAAGATTCGAGCATTCTTTAACCTTCTTTTTAACCTCATTAGCTATTGCCCGCGCCAAGGTTCCTTTCCCCATTCCGGGATGTCCGCACAATAAAATATGGGCCAAAGGCTGAGACCGGCTCTTCGCCACGTCAATCAGTGCCTTCAATTGGCGTTTAACTGCTTCCTGCCCTACGTAATGTGAAAGGTCCATAGTACCCGGGGGTCTGACTTCTATGTCTTTACTTTCTTACGGAATGGTTGAGTCGTGAAAAGTCTGACCTTGATCTCCCCTCCTATCAGCGGAATCACGCTCGTTTTGCGAGAAACTCCTGGGGGATCTCTTTGAAATTTCTGAATTCGGGATCCTTGTGAATCAAAGTTGCTTCACGGATAATTGCCGTCGCCCCGATCCAGCTATCAGCCACTGATAATTTCCCCTGGGCCTTGAGGCGGGCAGCCGTTTCGAGAATCTCCGGTCCGCAGGATACCCATTCGATAGGAAAGGAGTCGATGAGGCGTAGCGCTTCGTGGGCCGCTTCGTGACCGTCTTCCCGCCAAACACGATATAGCACTTCCATCCGTGTCATGAATGAGACAAGGAGTCGAACTTGGTTCTTTTTGGCCTGTTGAACGACCGTCTCCACCCGATCAGCGCCGGGCTCGTCGCTGCGAAGGGCGAGGAGCGCGGATGTGTCAAGGACAAAAACGCTTTTAGGAGGCATCTTCTCTGTGCCGGTCCCGTCGTCTATCTCTTAACAGCCGCTTTACCATCCCTTTTTTACCGGACCCGCGAAATGCCCTGATGGGGTCGGAGGGCAACGGTATGACTCTTACCGTGGCGCCCTCTACCATCCATTCTAGCTCGGTGTCAGGGCCGATCTTGAGTTTTTTTCGGACCTGGGAAGGGACAGAGACCTGGCCTCGTTTTGTGACCTTTGTACGCATAACCCTATCGTACAAGATAAGAGCATACAATACAAGCAGTTCATATTATCATCATGTAAGAACCTATCAGTCAGTTTTACGGGGTCAGCAGCACTTTGCCCGTGGTTTTCCGTCCTTCTAGCTGGCGGTGGGCTTCGGCGGCGTCTTTCAAGGTGAAGCTCTTATCGATCCGTAGCTTCAATTCCCCGTTGGCGATCCATTTAAAGAGGTCACCAGAGCGCTTGAGCAGCTCTTCCCGATTGCTCGCGTAATGGAGCAGAGTTGGCCGGGTCACGAAGAGCGATCCTTTTGCTGCCAGCTTTCCCAGATCGAATGGCGGGACCGGTCCGCTAGATTGCCCGAAGAGGACCATATATCCCCTAGGCCTCAAGCAGTCGAGGCTCTTTTCAAAGGTGCTCTGACCTACGGAATCATAGACGACATGGACCCCCGCACCGTTGGTCAGCTTTTTCACCTCGGCGGCAAAGTCGGTTTGCGTATAGAGGATAACTCCATCCGCCCCTGCCTCCCTGGCCAGGCGCGCCTTTTCTTCAGTCGAGACGGTGCCGAAAACCGCGGCACCCAGCCGTTTGGCAATCTGGATGAGAAGCAGTCCGACACCACCTGCCGCCGCATGGACGAGCGCCGTTTCTCCCTTTTTGAGAGGATAGGCGCCGTAGGTCAGATAGTGAGCTGTCATGCCTTGAAGCATAATTGCCGCAGCCGACCGGCTGTCGAGACTCAGCGGCAGAGGGACCAGCTTCCAGGCGGGTACAACCGTATACTCCGCGTAGGAGCCCAGTTGCATCGCATAGGCGACGCGGTCGCCCTTCTTGACCTCAGCAACGTTTGGCCCGACGGCGTCGACAATGCCGGCGCCCTCCATCCCGAGCGTGAAGGGGGTTTTGAGAGGGTAGAGGCCGGTGCGCTGATAGACATCAATATAGTTTAAGCCTATGGCGTCAATTTTGACCCGCGCCTCTCCTGCCGTGGGCTCAGGCAAAGGGATCTCTTCGTAGCGGAGGACCTCTGGGCCACCGTATTGATTGACTCGAATAGCCTTCATGCCGGAAACTCCATTTTCTCCACAGACGTTTCCATGGGTGGTAGCTTCTCGATTATCCCACAATGAGGCAATTATCAACTGACATGGGGGCTTTCAGCTTCCTCTGTTGACAGTAGCGCTCAAGATCGGATAGCGTAGCGTAAGCGCGGTTTTGGGTGACTGCGACTCAGGAATGTTTCCCTTGCGTAAGCCTTCCTTAGGTCCCTTAGGGTAAGCATAGCTGTTCCAGTCGGTTTTTCTGCTCAAGAGCCAAAAAAGGTTTCTGGGAAAAAGTCATGAGCGAATCCAAAAAGGCAGCAAGATATTCTGCCGGTGAGACCGTATCCTCGGACAATTCAGGAAGCATGGCCGGGTCGAAGACCATTAGTGCGCGCCAACGCAATCTCGTCTTTGGCATTGTTAACCTGTCGCACATAATTAATCATTTGGAATCGGGCATGGTCTCCGTGCTCTATCCGGTGATGATGCAGGAGCTGGGGTTTGGCTATTTCGCCATCGGCGTCTTGCAGATGACCTATCAGATGACGTCCACGGCGTTCCAGGTCATTTATGGCCTTTTAGTCCGTTTCTTTCCCCGCTCTTTTCTCCTCGGAACGGGCAATCTGCTATTGGGTCTCTTCGTCATGTTGACTGGTTTTTCTCAAAACTTCGTCCAGCTCACGGTGTTGCGCGGCCTTGCCGGCATGGGCTCAAGCGCGCAGCATCCCGTCGGTGCCGCCATTCTCATCTCCTATTTTGAGAAGGCTAGAGGGAGGATGCTCACGCTGCATCACTCCCTCGGAAACCTGGGGGCCCTTCTGGCTCCGGTTGTAGCGGGAGGACTGCTCCTCTTCACGAGCTGGCGGGTGGTCTTCTTTTCCGTGGCCGTGCTGAGCCTTACCATGGGTATTTCCTACTTCTTTTTGAAGGAGACGGTCGTGGCTGCGGAAGATCCCGAGTCAAAGGGTGGGGTGGCCAGGGCAAGCCTGCGGGATTATCTCATTTGCCTGAAGAACCGAGATGTGATGCTGGTTTCATTGATCCAGATGACGGGGGCGGCGGGGCGTGGAACCGGAATCAGCGTGGCTTTCCTCACGGCCTTTTTCATGGCCCATCTCGGCGTTAACGTCAGTGCGGCTGCCGGTCTTCTGATGATTTACCATTTGAGCGGTCTGCTTGGGCCCCTGGCGCTGGGATGGCTTTCGGACCGATTCAACCGCAAATGGATCGTCCAGTTCACCCTTCTGGGCTCCACGCTGACAACCCTCTGGCTGCTTGCTCATGAAAGCGTCACTCCCTGGCTGCTTGTCAACCTGGTTCTCTACGGCAGCCTCATCCAGTCCCGCAGCTCATTGACGCAAAGCATGGTGAGCGAGGCAGTGCCCTTCGAGCAAATGGATATCGCCTTTAGCTTGTACTTCTTTATCGGTTTTATCTCCGGTCCGGTCTGGACCTTGCTTATGGGGTGGTTGATTGACGTCCGTGACTTCAACGTCGCATTCAAAGTGGTCAGTCTGAGTTACCTGGTGGGCATGGTCATGCTCTCTTTTTACCGGCAGCGGAAAGTAGGATAAGCGGAGTGTCGGTAGGGCTTAGCTGAGATGTGTCTAACGGTGGTTCCAGGAGAGCACCACTACCTCAGTGGGATGCGGGAGCTCCGGCTTTGAGATCTTCAGGACCCTTCCGTTGATTCTTCTCACGCGCGGGTTGCCCTGAGTGTATTCCTCAACTGCCCCATCCCACCAGTAGTGCTCTGGGATCGCGATCCTGGGATTCACCTGTTTGGTGACTTCTCGCGCCTCGCTGGGCGTGACTGTGTAAAAGCCGCCGGCCACCGGAACCAGAAGGACATCGATCTTGCCAAGCATCTTTAGCTGGTCCGGCGTGAGATAATGGCCCAGGTCTCCCAGGTGGGCGATGCAGATATCATCCACGCGAAAGACAAAGATTGCATTTTTCCCCCTTTGCAACCCCTGACTTTTATCGTGATAGGCCGGGACGGTATAGACCGAGACATCGCGGATGCTCATGTGGACCCGCCGCCAGTCTTCTCCGCCGGGAGTAAGCCCCTCAAGAACCACCGGACTGCCCTTGGCCATCCAGATATTGCTGTGCGGGGCGTGCTGGTGGCTGGTGGTAACGACGTGTTGGGGCAGGGTTGGCCAGGGCAAATCGCTTCGGACATGGGGATCCGTCAGGATGCGCGTGCCCTTGGAAGAGGTGATCTGAAATGTAGAGTGGCCGAACCATTCGATCAGAATAGAGCCGATGCTTGCGGCCGCCACTCTCAGGACGCGCGCTCGAACCACCTCCATCTCGTGACAGAAAGTCAGCCCGTTTCTGGGAAATAGGAAGAGAGCGCCGGACACTAAGACGATAGCGATCCTCGTTTTATTCCGCCTGCTGCCTACTGCCTGTTGCCTTCTTTTCAAACCAGTCCCCATGTTCGGCGTAGCCACCATTCACTCCCGAGAAGGAAAAGGATCAAAGAGAAAGTCCAAAGGGTGCTCCACAGAGGGATCTGTCTTCTCTCGACGGCGTGGAGCGGCGCGAGATCATCCAATTTGGCGATCACGCGTTTCAGGCTTGTCTCGTTCCAGTCCGAAAGCGGAATAAACTCCCCACGACTGATATCAGCGATCCGCTTGAGGAGTTCGGGTCGCGGTGTGCCGTCTTCTATTTCGCCAAAAGGGAAGGCGACCACGAAATTCTTTCGGTCTCTTCCAACAACTCTCCCCGCCAGATGCGCCTCCGCCTCCAGTCTGTAGGCGCCTTCCTTGGTCGGGGTAAATTCGGCGCTGTATTCTCCCTCCTCCGTCTCCGGCGCCGCCTCCACGGGGATTTGTTCTCCCTCAGCGCTGATCACCCGCAGCCGAAGCACGGCGTGGCTCGCGGGCGTGAAGTCGTCCTTCAGTACGCGAACCTTAAAATCCATTTTCTCTCCCGGCGCCCGCGAACCGCCAATGGACCTTATCTGCACCTGCTCAAGCGAGGGCTCTTGAGCGAGCCAGCGCACTGCCTGGCGCAAGAGCTTTAGATGATTTTGCGGGCTCTCCTTTTCGCCAACGGCAACGAAGTTCCAGCGCCAGAAATCGCCGCTCGTCAGAGCCAAGGCGCGGCCTCTGCCGTATTTTCCCACGGCCAGCAGAGGAGCGCCTCCGCTGGCGCCGTCCGGCGCGGCGGTAAGGAGCATCTCCCCTTTTGCTCGCAGCACCTGGTTCAAGCTTGTGAGGGCGGGCATCTTTTTCCAGGCCTCCTCGTTGGCCCGAAGATCCGGCAGGAGACGGGTGATCGGATGCGTCTTGCCTGAGGCCGTCAGTACCCCGCGAAGGGCGGTTCCCGTTTGAAAGCCGCCCTTGCCGTTTAGCTCCACTGGCAGCAGTTCTTGCAGCGGGGTCTCCGCGTATCCGCCGCCGTCAAAGGAGCGGCCTCCTCCGAGCATGGCGAAGCCACCCCCGTCGCGGACAAAGTCTCTGACTTTTTCCAGGTAAAGCGCGTTGAAGTAGGATTGATAGGAGAAATCATCGAAGAGGACCAGGTCGAAGTTTTTTAGCTCTTGTAAAAAGATCTCGTCGATCGGGAAGGGAATCAGGCTGATCTGGCTGTCGGGGACATCAACGCTATCGGTGGGAGTTCTGAGAAAGACAAAAGAGACCAGATCAATAAAGGGGTCTTGTTTGAGGGCCATGCGCAGGAAGCGATAGTTCCACGAGGGCGAGCCGGAAAGGGAGAGGACTCTGATCTTATCGCGCTGCACTTCTACCTTAAATTCTCTGTGGTTGTTTTGCGTGATCTGCTCTCCCGCCTGAGGGGGGATGCTCAGGCTGAAGCTGTGCGGGCCGATTTCCCTAGGGATATAACTCAGGGTCAAGCGCTGCTCAAACGGATCTCCCTCGATGCTTATGTTGCGGCTGGAGACGAGGTTTGTGCCGCGGTTGAAATAGAGCGGGACACTCTTGCCGGCAAGCCCGTGCGCCTCAATAGTGAGATCCATCTTCAATTCTCTTCCCCGGAAGGCGAAATCAGGCACGCTGAGCCTGGCAATGCGGACATCCGTAAAGCCTTTAATCTCGCCCGCGCCGGCGGCAAAAATCGGAACCGGGAATGGGGTCGATTCGTTGAGAGATCTGTTTTCCCCGTTCGCTATTCCATCGCTGAACAGAATGATCCCGGCCTCTGTCCCGGCCTGGCGGCTGGCCTCAAGCAGCGCCTCCAGGAGGCGAGTGCCTCTGCCGCGAGCCCCGATTTGAGGAAGGGATGCTGGTCCGACCGGTTCCAGCCGGGTGCTGAACTGATACAGACGGAGATCGTAATCCCTGGCCAATCTCTGGACCAAGGGCTCTTTTCCCTCAAGGAGTTTTTCCCTGACTAAATCGATTCTGCTCTTTTCCTGCTTGCCATCGTTACTCCCGGTTGGAGCCGCCGGGAGGCTCATGCTCTCCGAGGTATCGAGGAGAATCACCAGCGGGCGGCGCAGCTTGGTAAGCCGTTTCTCTATCAGGCCAGGACCCAGGAGGAAAAAGACAAGCAGGGCGTAGACAATGGCCCTGAGGGAAGTTAGCAGCCAGCTTCGTTTTGAACCGAGACGTTGTTTGAGGCCCAAAAACTGCTGTAGCAGAAGGGCGAATGCCCCTAGACCAAGGAGCAGAATGGCCCACCAGGGAAAGGCGCCGATGAAAAAACGCTCGATCATCCTTTCACCTAGAAAGTCTCCGCCGGATAAAGGGAACGTGGATGAGATCCTCCTTGTAGTTCTCCGTCATGGCATAGAGGATAAGATTGATCCCCAGATGGAAGGCATCCCTTCTCTGTTCCTCGCCGCCGGGAGCGCATGGATTGAGCCAGTTGCCCAGTTGGTCTCTCTCCCAGGCGCCGCTGAGGTCGTTGTGGCAGTAGATGACAGGAGTTGCATTGCCCACGTAGATTCCCTCCAGATAGGAATGGACCAATCTCATCCCGCCGACTCTTCGCAGGAGATAATAACTGCGCAGCGCCGCGTGGCCAGAGGGCAGACGCCGGAACTCTTTTTCCGGGAAGAGCCTTTTGACCTCCCGGCGCAGACTCCGGTCAAAGCCGTAGCCGGGCTGGCCGAGCGCGTCATCGGCCAGAAGAAAGCCCCCGTAGGAGAGAAATCTCCTCAGGATATCGAGCTCTTCCTGAGTGAATGGTTCAAAGTCATATTTTCCCGTCATGTAGAGGAACGGATAAGAGAAGAGATCTCGTTCTGTCAAGCTGACCTCGTGGCGAGAGAGCGCGGCCTCGACACTGGTGCGTTGCATCAGCTCCTCCATGAGCGGGGTCACAGCCAGGGGATGGGGATTCCAATCTCCTCCGCGGTACTTGAGTTGGGCAAAGACAAATTGCTGGGTGGCGCGGCTTTTTTCTTGCGCCTGGCTTGTTTCTGCTCTTTTCGGCGTGAATCCGCCGGCCAGCAGAAGACTGTACGGGAGGATGCGAATAAAGTCTCTTCTTTTCATAGCTTCTTTCAGCGTTCAGCCGTCAGCGGTCAGCCTCAAAAAGGCTGAAGGCGTGAGGCATGAGGCAACAGGCGGAGCCCCCTGTCCCTCCCTGCCGCCTTCTACCTGAAAGCTGATCACTGATGGTTAAGGTTAGCATTAAAATCTCTGTGCCAGCCAGCCTTCCGAGGCCAAAGTTACGATCAGAAGGAGCAACAAAGGCAGGGAGAGATCGGTCCTTGTCCCGCCCTTTTCAAGCGATTCGAACGGGAGGATTTCCGCGCGGATGGGGGCAAGCTTCGCCCCAAGCTCCCGCTCGCCGATGCTCTCCAGCCTGGATTCCAGAAAGGGAGAGTTGACCGGATAGATTTGCGGCGCCGTTTGTGCTTCGCCCTCTGGCAGGGAAAGACGGTAGATTCCTGCAAGATCGTTTTCTTGGAATGTAGCCGAAGCTTTCTCCCTGTTTGGAACAAAAGTGATCTCTCTCTCTTTCCGGTCCGGCTTGACGATTCGCAGGCCCTTGCCAACGTAAAGAGGCGGAAAGGAAAAAACCTTGGGGCTTCCCACCGTGACGCCTGGATCCATCGCGCCCTCTTTCCCGCCGGAAAGGTAACTCACCAAAGACTGTATGAGCGGCAGGTAGGCGGTCTTCAAAGGCAGGTCGCTCCAGTCCCGATCCGCGCTGCTGGTGAAAAAGAGGACGCGACCCGGCCCGCCCTTTTTTTCCACAAGAAGGGGAGCGCCGCCAGCCAGGGAGAGCAGCGTCGATCCGCCAGCCGTGTCAGTTCGGAAGTAACCGTGAACCTTGGTTGCTTTAAGCGACTCCTTAAGCATCTGGTCGGCGAAGGCCTGCAGCGCGGGATGAGACGCGTCCATGGCTTCGATCTTCTCTCCCGCAGGCTCTGGGAAGCTCTTCTTCTCCCTGATCGGGGCTGGGAGAATGGGCGGAGAAGAGTGGAAGAGCTTAGCGTTATAGTTATCTACCTGGATGCGGTCTCCAAAAAAGAGGAGCAGCCCGCCGCCTTTGCGCAAGTATTCTCTTAGCCTCGGAAGAAACGCGTCGGAGATCACTGGCACGTTGCAAAGGATCAAGGCCTGATAAGAATCCAGAGAGACAGAGCTGAGACCCTCTGGAATAATCACCGTGGGGAGAAAAAGCGAAGAGTCCCGCTCTCCCGCCGGGTTGAGAGCGCGGCTGAGAAAAAAAGTCTCGCTCTGGACGAGCGATGTTTGCGGGTCGCCGTCAACGACCAGAACCTTGAGCTTGTCCTCAGCCCGAAGCGTGAAATAGGAAATCGGGTTTCCGGCCAGCCCATCCTTTTTAAGCATCACATAGCCCTGATGGTCCCCTGCCTGGGTGAGGTTGAAAACAAAGCCTACCTCCCTTTCCCCTTTAGGCGGAATTGAGATCAATTTCTGCTCCCTGCCCCGCTCGTCGATATTTAACTGCACGAGCAGATCCTTAATCTCCTGGTCACTGAAGTTGACAACCGATGCCTCCAGTTGGATGGGCAGGCCCACTCCAGCTCCGTGGCCTCTCATCTTTACCTCTTTGATAGTGGCATTGGATGGCTCCTCCTTGGTTGCGATTTTTATGATCTTCAAGGGAATGAGAGGATCGTGTTGTGCCAGAGCGCCGATGCTGAAGTTTTCCCAGCCCGTCAGGGCCATGTCTGTCATGAGCCAGATCTCTTTTTGCGCCGCCGGCTCTTTCAAAAGCTCATAGGCGGCGCCGAGGGCCGCTGGAAAATCGGCTATGCCGGCTGAGAGCTGAATGCCTTCGAGGTCCCTCAGGAGGATCTCTCTCTCGCCTTTGAGGCGGATGGAACCTCTATCTGGCGCGTTGGTCGGAACCACGGCCGCCCGATCTCCGTCGTTAAGGGAGGAGATCAACAGGCGCGCGGCCTCCTTTGCCTGTTTAAATCCTTCACCCTGTCCGCTCCATTTCATGCTGAGGGAGCTGTCCAGAATGATTACCAGAGAGAGGGGCGCGCCGCCGGCGAAGAGGCCCGCCCCGGTTTGGAAGATGGGATGGGCAAGGAGCAGGGCCAGGAGAAAAACGGCGCCGGTTCTTAGCGCAAGGAGAATCCATTGGCGCAAGCGATAGGTGCGCGAGATGCGGCGTTGGGAGAGAAGGATAAACCGGACTGCGGGAAAGCGTATTCGCTTCAGCTTGCGGCGGTTCAGCAGGTGAATCAAGAGGGGGAGAGAGGTCGCGGCCAGCGCGTAGAGGTAGAGCGGGTGGAGGAAGAAAAAAGACATAGGGTTTTTACCCTCTCCAGCTCAGGTAGCTTACCAGGGCGTGGTCCAGAGGAGTCGAGGTGGAGAGGAGTTGGTAGTCTATGGAGCTCGCGCGGCATTCCTTGCGCAGATGGTCGGTAAACTCTTCCACGACTTTGCGATAGGTCTTCCGGATAGCCTGAGGATCCGTGGTAACCTTGAGGTTAGTCTCTTCGATGTCCTCGAAGAGTATGTTGCCATCGAAGGGGAGATCGAGCTCTGCGCCATCCAGCAGATGAAAAACAACGACATCGTTGCCCTTGAAGCGAAAGAGACGGAGTCCCTTAAGAATCTCCTCAGGTTCATCCAGCAGGTCCGATACCAAAATCACCAGCCCCCGCCGCCTCATCTTTCCCGCGACCTCCGTGAGGATTTTCCCTACGCTTGTTTCTCCCGATGGCCTCCTTCCCTCAAGGGCGCGCAGGATCTCCATCAAGTAGCCTCTTGTCGCCCTGGGCGGGGTAAACGATTCGATCTGGTTAGAGAAGGTCACGAGCCCGGCGGCGTCTTGTTGTTTCAGGATGAGATAGGCAAGCGAGGCGGCAAGGATGCAGCCATATTCGAACTTGGTGACGCCGTTGGAGGCGTAGTCCATCGAGGCGCTGGTGTCTAAAAGCAGGTAGGCCCTTAGGTTGGTCTCGTCCTCGTATTCTTTGATGAAGTAGCGGTCGAATTTTCCCAGCGCCTTCCAATCGATGCGGCGGATCTCGTCTCCGGGAGAATATTCCCGATGCTCTTCGAACTCCACACTGAAGCCTTTGGAGCGGCTGCGGTGGATGCCGGACATGATTCCCTCCACCACCCAGCGCGCCCTGAGATAGAGGCTGGAGAGGCGGGCGAGGACCAGAGGATCGAAATAGCTTCTTTCGCCGTTGACTTGCTTTGTTTCCATTTAGCCGAGCCGGAAAGCCCTTTTTGAACATTGAGCTAATTACACGCCACCCCTGTGGTTATTCCCGTAGCGTTAGCAAAAGACCAAATCCCGGTATTTGAGGAGCAGCCGGCAGTGGCCGCGCCGCTGATGATAAATGTTGTCTGTGAACCAGTAGGGGTAATATTGACGCTGGGGCTCTGCTTAAAACCCCAGGATGCGAGATCTGCCGGAGCAGAAGTATAAATCTCCTTATCCGTAAAGTATGACTCCTCGGCAATGGAAGCGTTCTTGATGTTGGTCTTGACATCGGTGTCATATCCCCGGCGGCGGTAAGCGGCAAACTGAGGGATAGCGATGGCAGCCAAGATGCCGATGATAGCTATGTTTACGAGAAGCTCGATCAAAGTAAAACCCCCTTTGGAGCTTGTGCTTGGTCTGTTCATATTTTTGTCATCCCCTACGGGTCCGCCGTTTTTTTAACTGACAGATTACGTTCCCTCCCCGGGAAAAATCATCAGTTAACCACCTGGAGAGACTACCCCGCCTCTTTTCCATCCGCCGATGGTTTCACTTCGCTTAACAGCCGGGCGATGATGTCGAGAGAAGAGAGCCTTTCGGCCTGGGCCTTGAAGTTGGGGATGATGCGGTGGCGGAGAACGGAAGGCGCCAGGGCCTGGATATCCTCGATCGATACCGCGTAGCGCCCTTGCAGGATAGTCCTCGCCTTGGCGCCTAAGATCAGGTACTGCGATGCCCTTGGACCGCCGCCCCATTCCACGTAGTCTTTGACAAATTGAGACGCCGCCGGATTTTGCGGCCGCGATTGCTGGCTCAACGATACGGCGTACTCGACAACGAACGGTGAGGCGGGCACCCGGCGCACCAGATCCTGGTAGCGTCGGATAGCGCTTCCATCCATGACTTTGTGGGGCGCGGGCTTGCCCACTGAAGTGGTCTGCATGACAATTTGGACCTCGTCCTCGAACGGCGGGTACTGGATCTCGATATTGAGCATGAAGCGGTCCAACTGGGCCTCGGGCAGGGGATAGGTCCCCTCCTGCTCGATGGGGTTCTGGGTAGCCAGGACAAAGAAAGGCAGATCCAGAGGATAAGTTGTGCCTCCGGCAGTCACCTTGTATTCCTGCATGGATTGGAGCAGGGCCGCCTGGGTCTTGGGCGGGGTGCGGTTGATCTCATCGGCGAGAAGGATGTTGGTAAAGATCGGCCCTTTGAGAAACTGGAAATTTCGTTTACCGGTAGTCGCATCTTCCTGCAAGATGTCAGTTCCGGTGATGTCCGAAGGCATAAGGTCCGGGGTGAACTGAATCCGGTTGAACTCGAGATCAAGGATTTCTGCGAGCGTGCTGATTAAAAGCGTCTTGGCCAAACCGGGCACGCCAACGAGCAGACAGTGGCCCCGGGAGAAGAGGGCGATCAGGACTTCCTCGACTACCCTTTCCTGACCCACGATGACCTTGCGTATCTCGCCTAACATCGCCTCTCTCTTAGTTGCGAACTCCTCGATCGCCGCGATCTCTTGGTCTCTGATTTCGACTGGCTCCATTCGTTTTACCTCTTTATCTTGCGCTCATGAGTCGGTCCAACGTTATCTTAGCTCTTTCGGCCCCGTCCCGTTCGCCCAGAGCGGCATAGATCTCGGAGAGGAGGCGGTAGATGGTGGGGTCGAAGGGATTGATCTGGATCGCCTCCTCAAGGGCGTCTCTGGCGGCGGAAAAATTTTTGGCCGCGTGGTAAAGGCGCCCCAATTGAATATAGGTGCTAACAGAGTCCGGATCCAGCTCCTGGGCCTTTTTGAGATGGGGCAACGCCTCCTCGTGCTTGCCGCCTCGGATCAGGGTCCGCGCGAGCTTGTTGAGGATAATAGGGGAATGCGGGCTCGCCTGCAAGGCGCGCCGGTACTCCTGAGCAGCGGCGGCCATCCGGCCCCGCCCCAAGAGCTGGTCTGCCAGGTGGGTGCGGTTGCGCGCGACGACGGATTGAATCTCTTTAAGCTCTACGCTCTCTTCGTCTTCCTTCTGATTTTCTTTGACCTTGAGCCTTCGCACGCGACTTCCCTCGATCTCCTTAAGCCCCTTGGCCTTGAGAAAATCTTTCCATTGTGTCTCGAAGACCGCATAGGGGCTTTCCAGTACCTTTTCTATTGCCTCCTGCGTCGGCCTCTTCTGCAGCTCGGACAAAAGCTCGCGCATGCCGGCGTGGCCTTTGCGTTCCACCATGAAGTCAATCGCGGACGCTGCCTCCGCATAAGCCAACTGGACCTCCTCCGGGCTCTCCAGGTAGATCAGCGAAGGCTCCATCCTCTTGAAGCCGATGAATTTATTTCTCTCGAGCGCCTGGGACAGGAG
This sequence comes from Deltaproteobacteria bacterium, assembly GCA_016193465.1. Classification (GTDB taxonomy): domain Bacteria; phylum Desulfobacterota; class Binatia; order UBA9968; family UBA9968; genus UBA9968. Next base: position 5,262 of record JACPSE010000194.1, on the reverse strand, counting down.
GGTCTGATTGGAGGCGGTGAGATAATCCTCGCGTTCTCTCGGCGGATGCAGACGACGCCAGCGGGTCTCGTAGAAACGGGCCATACCTTCATGCAGCCAGATCGGCGCTTTATTGGCGCTCAAGCCAACGATGACATAGTGGAGGTATTCGTGGCTGAGGGAGTCGAGCCAGCGGTAACCCTGAATGAGCGCGCGAGGGGAAATAGTCATGATCTTGTTGAATTTGCAGAGACCTACGGCGCCGGTCTCTTCAATATCTCTGAGCGAGAGGGTAGAGATGGCATTGAAGGAGGCGGCGTTTGGCGCAATCTCCACCCGAACTTTGTTCTCAGGGTAATAACCGAGCGCTTGGCCGATAACCTGATAGCTCTTCTCCAGCGCATCCAGGGCGGGCGGCACTAAGATGCCGTCCTTATCTTCGTCCGCGTGCAGGATGAAATGGGCGCTCTCAAAGCGCTTTAGCTTCTTGACTGTGTCAAGGGTCTGTTGGGTCAAGATGCGCAGGGCCTGAAGCCGCTCATTGGCTGTTTCGATAGCCAGCGCTTGCTCCAGAAGGCGAACCGCCTCCTCGTATCGACCCTGATAGAACCTTACCCGCGCGTTGAGATCGAGGGCTGCGGCAGAATTAGGGCTTTCGCGCGCCAGTTGAGAGGCGAGCGTCTCGGCCTGAGCCAAGCGCCAGGCCTCTAGCTGTTCCTCGGCTTCCTTGAACCGCGGGTCAGGCTGAGCTGCGGTTGCGAGCGGATAAAGGGATGCAGGGGCTAATAGCTCAAGGCAAAATGCAAAATACAAAATTAAAAGTGCAAAATGAATAAAAAACCAGCCGGAAATTTTGACTTTTGCGCTTTGCAATTTGCATTTTGAAATGCGCTGAGAGCGATAAGGGGTTAAAAGGAAAGCGTGTTTGAACTTCAAGGCGAAATTACTCTGATAAATTCCTAAAATAGCTCTCGATCTGCTCTTTTAGCTGGGGGGGAACCCCTTGCTTGAGGGACTCCAGAATCTCTTCGCGGAAACTGCGCGGCACCTTGTAATCCTCTTTCCCCGGAAGCCGGAATCTCTCGAGGTCGAGGCCCGTCATTCCCCCTTCCACGTCGAATTGAGGAAACTCCGGCATTCCGGGAAGGGGAACCAGCTGCCCGGAAGGGAGGAATCGGCCCATGCGGAAGAGGCGGGAGACGGGCATGTGTCCGAGTTGCCCCCGTTGGGCGAGCTGCTGCATGGAGGTCTGCATTTGCTCCTGGGATTGCGAGAGGCGCTCCAGGGCCTCTCGCTCCGGCGGAACCGCGCCCTTGGCGTCGAGCTCACCCAAGCGGTTTTGCGCCTTTCCCATAGCCGTTCCCGCCTCCTGGATACTTTTTGTGATCTGGGGATCGAGCGACGGGAAAAGTTGGAAAAGCGAGCTTAACTTCTCGTGGAGATCTTGGGTGCGCTCTTTGAGAAGCCCCTGCCGCTGCGAGAGATCACGCAGCGTCTTCTTCTCCTCGTCTTTTAGGGCCGCAAGCGGTTCTTCCAATAGGGCCTCGAGGTCTCGCTTGAATCCCGCGAGACTCGCCTCCGCTGTTTTTCTTTTTTGCTCCTGCGCAGGGGTACGCCTCTTTCCGAGTTCTCTCCGGGCCAGCTCCATGACCTCGGCAAAAGCGGAGAAATCTTTTTTCAATAACCGCGAGATCATATTCTTGATCAGGTTATTGAGCGTGGCCTCGTCGAGTTGATCTCGCTCGGGGCGTCCCCCGCTCTCCCCTTCTTCATCGGGGAATAGTTCCGCCAGGCGGGATAGCTCCTGTTGGGCATTGCCAAGAAATCGATCCAGCTTCTCCTTTAGAATTTCCTCTCTCTCTCCCAGGCCTCTCTTTTGGACTCCTTCAGTGTCCACGAGAAGCTCCTGTTGCTCACGCAGGATTTGCTGCAACTCGCTGGTCGAGCGCATCATCTCTCCCTGCATCCTTCCCATCGTGGAGGACATGGCCGATTGCTGGGCGCTCTGTAAAGCCGCCACCATGGAGGCCATCTGATTAAAAAGTTCCCGGGCCAACTGCATCGCCCCTTCGACATCTCCCTGCATGAGTTTTTTGCGGATCTGTTCCAGCGTGGAAAGCATCTCGCTGAAGCTCAGGCCGCGCACGGCATCGCTGTTCATGAACTCATCAGGGAGACGGGAGGCGAATTGGGACAGGTTTTGCTGAAGGGAACCGAGGAGCTTAGCCAGTTGCGAAATCTCCTTGAGAACCGCGTCCAGGTTTTTATCTCCGCTCCTGAGCCGCTCCATCGAATCCAGGAGACGCTCCTGGCTTTTCATAAGTTCCTGCGCCGCGGAGGCCACTTCCTGGGCCTTGAGCCGCTTGCTTATCTCTTCCGCAAGCAGTGACATCCTTTCGAGCTCGGAGGAGATCTCGTCCTGCAACTTTGCCCTTTCTTCGGGGGAGGAGGTCTGCTCTTGCTGCCTGAGCAGTCCCTCTTCAGTGAACTGCAGGTTGCGCTTGAGGGCTTCCAGGTCCGACCAAGTCGCAAAGTCAGACAACCGGTCCTTTTCGCTTCGCTCCATCACCTCTTCGATACGACTCCTCATCTCATGGAGTTTCTGCTCCAGGCTCTTATCCATCGGGGGGGTTTCCTTTTCGGCTGGGAGGGCTCTTTCCAGATGGTCGGCCAAAAGATCGACCATCCGGTTAGAGAGGTCATGGATCATCTCCGCGACTTTTTTGTGCTCTCCCTTGAGATTCTTCAACCGCAACTTCAGAGGCCGCGATGTGCCGAGTTTGGGGCCGGAGATGGTGTCGTTATCAAGCGCCTCCAAGTGATAGGTCGCTTCCTCTGCCTCACGGAGTCCCAGCTTGGCAAGATCCCAGTTGAATCGCTCCCTGACGATTAGCCTCCTATTTTCGTCTTTGACGATAGGCAGCTTTTCCTGCCTGTCGCCGACCCTGACAACGAGATGGACGTCCTGGATGCCGAAGTCATCCCTCCCGCCATATTCCAGGGAAAGAGTCTCGTCACCGTTGATTTCTAGATCCTCTGTGGGCCTTAAGATCTCAATCGTGGGAAAGCCGTCCGGCCGCACGCGAATCTCATAGGGAATCGGGGTATTGCGGAAACCAAGCGCGTCCTCCGCCAGGATCTGATACTTCTGCGGCTGCAATAAGACGAGACTTCCTTGAAGCTTTCTGCCGATGATTTTCAGGGACACCTCCTTGCCCTCGTCAAGGAGGAGCTTGGCCTTGACGATCTCTTTGCTGCTCACGGCCTCAAGGCGCAGCGTGGAGCCCCTCATCCCTTCCGCGTTTCCTCCCTGGATAGTCTGCGTGGGGAGTGCCGTGTAGTGGGGTGGAAAGAGCGTGATCGTCAGGTTGCCGATTTCAGGGGGATCAATAGCCTCCATGGTGTAGCGGGGAGAAGAGAAAGGTCCGGCAACGGCGCGGTAGTGGAAACTCTTTTTGAGATCCTGAATCGTGGCGGAGAATTTTCCCGGCGCCAGCGCCTCCATGGCAAGCCTCTCCTGCGGAGCCCCTTTCTGCTCTTCAGTCTCTCCGGACCAGAGGATCAGCTCCATGGATTTAGGAATCGCTCCAGAGGCCGCGGCCTGGATGGTTACCGTAGAGCCGCGCGCGACCCGGACGCCCTTCGGAGTAACGTCAATAGAGGTTTGCGAAGGGGGCAGATCCCTTAAGGGGTTGAACCACAGGGCGAAAGTCTCGCCCACTAAAGATGGGTTAAAAAGGATCATGGCGAAGACAGGGAGGGTTAGTATCCCCAGCAAACGACCTTCGGCTTTTACCTGATGCGTGCTGATCAACTGCTCGGGCCGAAGAGTCCGGAGCTCCTTTTGCGTTACTCGGAGCAGGGCCAGGACCATGGCAGTGGAGATGGTCCCAGGCTGCTTTTCTTCCGCGACCTGGGGATAGAGCTGTAAGGAGTTAATAAGGTTATTCCGCAGGTGGGGACATTTTTTTTCGATATAAAGCGCTGCCCATTCTTTCGGGACGCGCCGGGACCAGCGAAAAAGAGTCCAACCTGCCAGAGTTAGCAACAGGGCTGCCGTGAGAAGGCTGTAGAGCAGAGGGGCATAGGGAAAGAAGTCTTTGATCTCCTGGATGCCTGGGCTAAGGGAGAACAGAAGGATCAGGCATATGCCGGTCAAACAAAGCCCCTCCACCCCTTTGAGCATTCTTAACCGGCGGATAAATCTGGCCAGAAAAGTGGAAAGCTCTCTGTATTCTTCTTGACCCATGGTCTATTAAACAAAACTATCTTACCCTCGATCCATTTTCTTGTCCATCCTTCCAAAGTTGCAGGGAGAGGGAACGGCTGACTGCTGAGTGCTGATAGCTGGAGAGTGGCAAGTCGCGCACATAGCCAAAAATTGCCCTTGCCCGGAAAGTCCCGCCTCGGTTAGACTTAGACTACATGGCTGAGGTCCCAAAGCAAATTGCTGTGAGTTTCGTCTAAAGAGTCAGCCGACCATCCGATCCTCTATCAGATGGACTGGTTTGTCTGAGGAGGGCGGGCTTATGGACTCCAAAACTATTTCCTCTCCTTCAAGCGCAGCAAAGCCCAGATTGCTTGACCAAGTCCGCCAGGCCACCCGTGCTCGACACCTGAGTTACAGTACAGAGCAAGCGTATACTGGCTGGATCAAGCGGTTCATCTTTTTCCATCGAAAGCGCCATCCGGCAGAAATGGGCGAGCAAGAGATCGCCCGCTTCCTTTCCAGCTTGGCCACGGAGCGCCGCGTCAGCGCGTCCACTCAGAACCAGGCACTGAATGCTCTTCTCTTTCTTTACCACGAAGTTCTTGAGAAAAAGATTGGGCTGATTCATCCACTCAGAACCAGGCACTGAATGCTCTTCTCTTTCTTTACCACGAAGTTCTTGAGAAAAAGATTGGGCTGATTCAGGGAGTCGTTCGCGCCAACAGGCCACGGCGGTTGCCTGTCGTGCTCACCAAGGAGGAGGTAAAAAGCGTCCTTGGCTGCTTAAGCGGCACTCCTTGGTTGATGGCCATGATGCTTTATGGTCGAGACGCTCCGGCGCGAATGGAAACCTGACATGCTGTGGGAGGAGATCATCGCTCTGCGTGATCGGTTGGATGCGATGCTCCAGCAAATCCGACTTTCCCGGGGCATCCGGCCTTCGACCATGTGGTGCCCCGTCTGCAACGAGCGGACCCAGCAGGCTGAGCCAACCGTCTCGGTTCGGGCCGTTATATTCGCGCTTGGCCGCTTCGGTATTGTCCCGCAGGCGGAATTCAAGTCGGTGGAGAAGC
>JACPSE010000193.1 GCA_016193465.1 Deltaproteobacteria bacterium | reverse complement strand
TTGCCCAATGCTTACTTTAGCTCGCTCGGCCTTCCGACGCTGGGGGCTCGTGGATAGCTTAATTTGCCGAACCGCCGTGTACGGACCCGTACGCACGGTGGTGTGACAGGGACAGCGGGCAACCGCTTACCTATGTCGATTCGAATACTTGACACGATAACAAATACGTATTCTATTCCCTGGAAGTTCTTCAACAAACGGCGATGCGACTGTACATCGATCTTAACTGTTTCAATCGACCATTTGACGACCAACGTCAAGAACGTATTCGCCGGGAGACCGAAGCAGTGTTTGCCATTTTGGACCGTATTATTAAAGGAAAAGATACCCTGATCTGGTCCTGGGTGATGAGCTTCGAAAATGCAAAGCATCCTAAGCCGGACCGCCGTGACGAGATTGCTCTCTGGGTGAATCGAGCCGAGTCAGTCATTGCTCTGAGTGCTAGAATTGAGGACCGAGCTCGTGAATTGAAAGAGCAAGGCATACCTGCGCTGGATGCAGTTCATCTGGCCTCCGCTGAGGTGGGGGAAGCCGACCTCTTTCTTACCTGTGATGATACCGTTGTGAAACGAGCGGCGCGTCTGAGACTCGGTTTACGAGTAATGAATCCTGTGGCATATTGGAAGGAGACGGTGTCCCATGGCTAAGATGCTGACTGAAGAGAAGCTTCGCCAACAGGCGGCTCAGGTTTTGGCGGAGAAACTTGGACTGGTAGATGCATTACGTTTTCTGGCCTTAGTTTCTCGCGAGCCTTTTAACTACCAGCGTTGGCGGAAGAGGTACTTTTCCCATTATGAAGTGGAGGAATTGATTGAGGAAGTTCGGGAGCACCACTCCCATCGAGGTTCTTGACCGCCCTCCCCGAACTCGGTCGTTAAGCCCTCCAGCGCCGATGGTACTATACGGTCGCCGTATGGGAGAGTAGGACGCCGCCGGATTTAAAATTCAAAGGCCCGGAGCTCCAAAGAGACCGGGCCTTTTAGTATTTTACGCGGATTCCTTGGTGGTGACATTGTGGTCAATGACCGGGCGTGAAAATACGCGCTTGTGGGGACTCCGCGATTGACCCCGCATCGATCGGCTCGATCCAGTCAAAAGAGGTTCGCGTCCCGTTTATCCCCCTTTCCGGCAGTACCTGCCCTTTTCTTAAAGTTGGAAGCGAGTAAGATATAAAAATATATTCGTTTACCGAAGCGCCGGGCCAAGACCGGCGCGAAGCTCAGGAAGGAGTAAGCTATGAGCAAGGTACGAGTTCTGGTTGGCACGCGCAAAGGCGCTTTCGTCTTGACGTCCGACGGGAAGCGCAAACGGTGGGACGTCAGCGGCCCTCGCTTTGCCGGCTGGGAGATCTACCACGTCAAGGGATCACCCGCCGACCCGAATCGGATTTATGTGTCGCAATCGAGCGGCTGGTTTGGGCAGATCATTCAACGCTCGGACGACGGCGGCAAGAGCTGGCACCAACCCGGAACACCCCCCGGCGAACCGACCACCACCCCAGAAGGCATGCCCAAAGGCGAGAGCAACAAGTTCGTTTACGACACGTCGCCCGAAACCGGCAAGCCTCTCACCACGCATCAATGGTACGACGGCACGCCGCACCCCTGGGAGTTCAAGCGTGTCTGGCATCTCGAACCATCGCTCAAAGATCCGGAAACGGTCTACGCCGGTGTGGAAGATGCGGCCCTGTTCCGCACGACCGACGGTGGGAAGACGTGGCACGAGCTGGCCGGGCTGCGTGGCCACGGCACGGGTGCGTCATGGGCGCCGGGGGCCGGTGGGATGTGCCTGCACACGATCCTTTTGGATCCTAGGGACCCGAACCGGATCTTCATCGCCATCTCGGCGGCGGGCGCGTTCCGGACCGACGACGCCGGCAAGACGTGGCGGCCGATCAACCGCGGCCTGCATTCGCTCTACATTCCCAACCCGACTGCGGAGGTCGGCCATTGCGTTCACCGCATCGCGATGCACCGATCGCGTCCGGGCGTGTTGTTCATGCAGAAGCACTGGGACGTCATGCGCAGCGACGACGCCGGCGAGTCGTGGCGAGAGATTAGCGGTAACCTTCCCACCGACTTCGGCTTCCCGATCGAGGTTCATGGGCACGAGCCGGATACCATCTACGTCGTGCCGATCAAGAGCGACTCGGAGCACTTCCCGCCAGACGGAAAACTCCGCGTGTACCGCAGCCGTACCGGCGGCAACGAATGGGAGCCGCTTACGAAAGGTCTGCCGCAAAGCGACTGCTACGTCAACGTGCTCCGCGACGCAACGGCGGTCGACTCGCTCGACAAGTGCGGCGTGTACTTCGGCACTACGGGCGGGCAGGTGTACGCATCGGCCGATGCTGGAAACAGCTGGGCGCCTATCGTCCGGGATCTTCCCGCCGTGCTCTCCGTGGAAGTCCAGACGCTGCCATGATCCGAGTCGTGCTCCCGGCGCATCTCAGGAAGCTCGCGCACGTCGACGGCGAGGTGAAGCTCGGCGTCGAGGCCCCGATTACGCAGCGCTCGGTTCTTGATGCCCTCGAGGCCCGCTATCCCATGCTGCGCGGGACGATCCGCGATCACGTTACGCAAAAGCGCCGGGCGTTCGTCAGGTTCTTCGCCTGCAGGAAGGATCTCTCGCACGAACCGCCGGACGCCCCGCTGCCCGACGCGGTTGCGTCAGGAGCTGAAGCTTTTATGATCGTGGGGGCTATCGCCGGCGGCTAGAGTCGTCACGGAGAAGACCGATCATGAACTATGCGCTGTGGATCGTTCAATGGCTGCTGGCGCTCCTGTTTCTGTGGGCCGGTGGAATCAAGTTCGTCCTGCCGACCGAGGAGATGACGAAGCAGATGCCAGTGCCGCTGCCGGGCCTGTTCCTGCGGTTCATCGGTGTGAGCGAGGTGCTCGGCGCACTCGGCCTGATCCTGCCCGGGCTCCTGCACATCCGGCCGGGCCTCACACCGCTGGCCGCCGCCGGGCTGGTGATCATCAACCCGGGCGTCGGGTCAAATCTTTTGTTGTTTGTTAAGGAACGTTGTGTGAAGCCCTCCGGCGCCGATGGACCATTAGGGTCGCTCTATGGGAGAGTAGAACGCCGCCGCACCCTCGCACACACACCCTGCGCCGGCATTCGCCTGCAGTCAGTTTGGCAACTGCTCCGTCCCTGTCCGCGTCATTTTCTGCAAGAAAGACTTCCAGGGCAGTGCTCTCGCCAGCTCCTCAGAGCCCCTGACACACGAGGGGGTACGGAGGATTAGCACCAGAGCACTCGGTGTTCTCTCGCCGTTTGTGGTTCGTTTTCTCTGCCTGACTGTCCTGCGGAATCCGAGGACAGGACTCCTCAGCACGTCACGTGCAGAATGGCGTTGGTTTTCTTGGGATTGTCCTCTAGGAGCTTGATGGCTTCGGCGGTGGGTACGATGACGAGCTCGACGTTGCGCCGCTTCGCTTCTTTTTTCACTTCTTTCATCACCGGCAGGGCGCCCGTTCCCGTGCCGATCACGAGCCGCTTGCACTTCCACGGGACCTTCTCCTCGACGGAAACCGGCGTGTGGCCAAACTCTTCGCTAAATGTTTTCGAGGGTTTCTTTTTGCGCTTGAGGACTTCGCCGCGGTCAATCACCACATCATGGTTGTACGTTACGTCGTCAATCCGAATCGAGCCAAACGAAAACTCTGCAAACCGCATCGCCCACCTCTTACGGAATTATACTCTCCGCCGGGGTAGCGTCAAGCGACGGAAAATGAGGGTGGCGTATAACTCTGTGTGTGATTTTTGCTGGGCAGAGAAGGTCTTGGATCTTGAATTTCGGCGCAGACTTCTGAAGATACGGTCGTTAAGCCCACCGGCGCCGATGGTACTATAGGGTCGCCGTTCGACTAAGCTCGCGACAAGCCGTATGGGAGAGTAGGACGCCGCCCTTCGGCGGGCTCAGGGTGGGAGTTCGACTGAGGCTCACTCGAAGTCTGAGCTAGTCGAGCCACCGGATTTGAAATTGAAAAGGCCCGATTCGCCACGGTGATAGGCGGACGGGCCTTTTTGTTTAAGCCGATCATTCTGTCCCAACCTGCAGACGATTTGACAAAACTTCCTGCGACCTTTATCCTACGGATACATACGGAGGTATGACATGCTCTCCAAACGTGTGGAAATATTATTGGATCCGACGGAGATGGAAGCGCTGCGCCGGCAGGCGAAGAAAGCCAAGAAATCCGTCGGGGCCTTAATTCGCGAAGCCGTGAAAGAGAAGTACCTGACCCCCACGCCGAAGGAGCGGAAGGAGGCCTTAAAGCGGCTTCTTTCAGCGGAATGTCAGATCGATCTCCCTCCCTGGAAGCAGCTAAAGAAGGAGCTTGAGGAGAGCATGGGGAGAGGAATTGCGGCTGATTGATACTAACGTCATTGTATACACCGTCGGGTCGGCCCATCCTTTAAAAGAGGCGTCTGAGCGCATTCTTTCAGACATCACGGCTGGAACGCTGGCTGCCAACCTGGATGCTGAGGCGCTGCAAGAAGTCCTTCACCTTTACAGCTCCCGGGGTGAGCGTAGAAAGGGGTTCAGAACCATTGGGCATCTTTTGATGCTTTTTCCCAATCCTTTCCCGATAGGCAGAGAAGAGATCGAAAGAGCGCGAGATTTGATGATGGAACATTCTTTTCTCGTATGTCGTGACGCCATCCATGCAGCAGTCGTTCAGACCCACGACCTGGAAGGTATCATTACCGCCGATAAAGTCTTCGACCGGATAAAGGGCCTAAAGAGATTTGATGTCAAATAGACTCCTTCAAATCGTCGGTCGTTAAGCGCACCGGCGCCGATGGTACTTACTGTACGGTCGCCTTTACCCTCGCGAGGGTCGGAATCGTTCGACTGAATTTGTTTGCTACTGGTCCCTTTGACTGATATAGTTCAACCAGCGCGCGTCTACTGCATCTTTTTCCTCAAATTCGCATCCAATCATAAGGAACGGTGCTGAAGGCAGTCGCAGCCATCCCCAAGCACCGGGAGCCATTTTCTACATTCCCTGAGTGGCAGAAGGGAAATACCAGCGAAGGAGAGTTTTGCATGTTAGGGAGAAACATATACCTAAAATCGGGGCTGATCGCGTTAGTGCTCTGCTTCTGGCCTGCACCCAAGGCCCTGGCAGAGACGCCGAGACAGCAACTTCAGGGAACCATCGACCGCGTCATGGAGGTGATGCAGACCATCCGGAGCGCGGAAGACATCGAGAGAAGCAAGGGTTCCCTCCGGCAGATTCTTTTGGCCCGCTTTGATTTTGCGGAAATGGCCCGGAGGTCCCTTGGCAAACACTGGAACAATCTCAACGGGAAAGAGGGGGAATTTGTCTCCACCTTTACCCAATTTATCGAGGGCTCCTATATGGGCGTGCTCGGATCCTATCGAGGCGAAAAGGTCGTTTACGGCCAAGAGCGGGTGGAGCAGGAGTTTGCCGAGGTGGACACCCGCATTCTCGGGGGTCAAGGGACCCCGATGGAAGTCCACTACAGGCTCCATCTCGTTGGGGGAGTGTGGAAGGTCTATGATGTGGTGATCGACCACGTGAGTCTTGTGAGCAACTATCAGTCTCAGTTCAGCCGCATCCTGCGCAGCGCCCCGCTGGAGGAGTTGCTCAAGAAGCTGAGGGAGAAGGGGGAGGGCGCCCGGGGTTAGCTCTCCGACAGTATTTAAAATTCCAAAGGCCCGCGGGTCTAGTTACCCCGGGCCTTCTTGTTGTGTGCCAAGCATGTTCGACAGTTTGGAGGTGAAAGTCCTCTACCCAACCTGATGGGGGTGAAGGGTTAGCGAAGCGCAGGGGCGTTTTCGGGAGGAGGCGTCTGAAGGGAGCGCAGAGCAAAGGCGCGAGCCGATGGACAAGAACCGGATTTGAGGCGTGAGCGTTGGGCGAGCGGGCAATTGACTGCGAAGCCCATATCCATCAAGGGCGCAAAGCGTAAATCTGGCGGTT
>JACPSE010000192.1 GCA_016193465.1 Deltaproteobacteria bacterium | reverse complement strand
GCAGCAGTGATACTCTCCATGTACTTGAATATCTCCTCGGCTCTTGGGTCACTTCCCTGTAGAGGCTCAGGGTTATATGAGTTCTCAAGCATCACCGGAATGTATGAAACCCGCTCAATCTTCGCCCCAGAAATGATGTATTTTAATATGAGGGTCTTACTCCGGTCGGGATTACGATGCGACGCATAAATTTGACCCCCCTCTTTCCTGTACTTCAGCGAAAACGTCCGTTGATCACCTTCCTTCTGGGCTATCTCCCTCTCCATGACAAAGTTTGCCAGGCTATGCGCGATCACCTTTCCTTTGTAGACCTCTATCCCCTTTAATATGTGGGGATGAGTCCCCAGCACCAAGTCCGCCCCCGCATCAATGGCAGCATGCCCCACCTCAAACCCGTAGTCAGGGATCATCGCTGGAACGTGGTGCACGCCCCAGTGATCAGTCATTACAACAATGTCAGCCTGCTCCTTCGCCTTCTTTATGTCTCCCACCATGGCCTCCAAGTCGTCCTTATACGCCCAGGTGAAGACCTTTATGTGCGGAGTCCCTGGCTGGTAGTCATAGGGCTCATAAAGCGTGCGAATCCTCACCATAGCGCACCCGGGTCTATTCTCTTCAGCCATAGCCCAGTTAGGCCCCACAGAACAGTACCCCAGAAAGGCTACCTTGACTCCTTTGCGCTCAACGATCGCAGGCTTTCTGGCCTCGCTGATGTTGCGCCCTGCCCCACACACGGCAATCCCCATACCCTCCAGCCGCTCCCTACACTCCACCAAGGCATCAATACCCCAGTCCATACAGTGATTGTTGGCAAGACTACACACGTTAAAACCTGCCGCCACAAGGGCGGGCATCCTGCGCGGATCGTGAGGTATAGCGCCATGCGGTGACATGTTGGGGCAGCCCGACTCCGCATAAGGGCTTTCGCAATTGAAGAAAGAGATATCTGCCTTTCTCAAGAGAGATTCAACTTTGGCAAAACTCGACTTCCAGTCCTTGCGAGCAACGACCACATCCCCTACAGTAAACATCGTGACAATATCATCCCTTTGCATCACTCAACCTCCTTATGTGATAAAATAATTCTACCGCCATCTTCTCTCATAGGGACGACAAGGTTGTCAACTTTTCTATTGGGGTGTGTTGTCGCAAACAAATTCTGTCAGGCGTTATGAGACGCGATTGTGCCCCCGGCGCTTGTTTGCCATCTCGCAACCAAATCCCGTGCCGGGATAGACTCTAAATGGCTTACACGCTTCATCCGCTTCACTTTGTCTCCGCTTTCGGAAAGCCAAGAGCCTTCACTATCTCCTTGTCGTATTCGTCTATTTTCTGGAAATGTTGCCACGCTAGCAGGGAAATCTTCTCTCCCCGGCTTGCCTTTTCATGAAATGAGCCGGGAGTATAGATTGATGCGGCCAAATCCAGGTCATCCACTATCTTCTGAGCCTCAGGGCCACCCATAAATTCCAGCCACAAAAGAGCAGCGTGCGGGTTCTCCGCCGTAGTCAGAACACCATAGAAATGAGAGAGCCGAGTGGGAACTGGCGAGACCACCTTATGGCCTAGAACTTTCTTAGGGTCCTTGGCCTGAGCTCGTACGAAGGCTTTGTAGTTGGGTCCCAAGACGAGAGCATTTTCACCCGCTAACAAGTAGGTGATTGACCGGGTCTCTCCCCGCAACCAGATGGGATTCTGAGCAGCCAACTTCCTGGAGTACTCCAGCGTTTTCTCCAGGCCCCACGCAGGCACAAGGGCCCCCAAAAGCTTTGGCCTCACATCTAATACAAATTTCCTGTCTTTGAATTCTGGCTTGAGGAAGCCCTCCCATGTAGCTGGTACCCTGTCCGGTGAGATCAGCGTATTATTGTAGGCTACCACTTGTATGTTGGTAGAGAGGGAGATGATGTGCCGGTTAACTGGGTCCACCAAGTTGGGTGATATCCTGAGCACATCGTGTTGGGCCATCCCTAGAATGTCAAATTTTTTCTGGTAAGGAAGATACTCATTGTAGAGTTCAAAACCAACGTAGTTGAGATCCCAGCCCTTCGCCAACCCAGCTTTTAGCTCAAGCAGCAGGCGCTGATAATTCTCTAAGCCGTCAAACTCCTCAGCATAGACATTAATGAAGGGATACTTCTCCTTAAACGCCTTGACGAGGGCTTTTATAAGTTTGGGTTCATGTCCAGCTAAGACCCGCAGCTTACCCTCCTTTTTGGCATGATCCAGGATATCATTGTGGCTGGTGAAGAAGATGTAACCGCTGGCTTCGGCCTGCTGCTTGGCCTTTACAAGTGCAGGACTAGGTGAGGCTGCGATCACGGTGGAGCCAGCCATCCAGAGCCATCCGATAAATAGAACAACAGAACACAAGGCCAGTGGCAGATGTCTCGATTTCACAGTCCCTCCTTTTATTTTTTTATATAGTCCCACGCTATAGAATTTGTCAGCGTTTTCTCAGGCGAGCTTGTCTTCACCCCAGGCCTGATCCCCCTCTTTGCTTGAAATGCTGCGTTTTCACCTGTTCTCAAAGGGAACGGGCGCGACCCGTAACGAGCCGGCTCATCTGGTTCCCAGAATCGGTTATGGTAATGTCTCCAATCGTTATCTGCCGAAAATTCGTTCCTTTCCTTTGATGTTAGTTTTTGAAGGACGCATCAGTCCCCTGATATCTTTCAGCTTTTCTAGATCTTGAACCATGCGGAGGACAGCATTCACTTGTTTTTCAGGCAAGACCAGCCTCGCATTGGCACGGAACTTCTCGACCAACTCCTCCCATGTCAGTGGGTTGCGAGGAGTGCCCTTTCGGGCCGGCACGAAATGAGACAGCTTTCTCCCATCTACCATTTTTACTTCCATTCGGATCTGATAGTTCCCCAACGACGCATCTACTTTCATCCTTATCCTCCGGCGAAGTTTCGCTAGGCCGGGATCCGCAACTCGCGCATCGCTGAACTGCTCTATACCTCCCCCATGATCCACCAGGCCTACGGCTGCGGCATGTTGGCTACTAAATTTGCCTTCCAGACCAGTTCGCGGCTCTTCATAATTGGGCAGCTTTAATAGCCGTTCCGGCGCCCAGATGACGACCTCTTTGACCTCTTGCGCCTTGAGGTTGTGGTTACGACTCAGCAGGATCGATGCCTCCACAATCGAATTCCGCCAGCCAGCGCACGCGAAAACCTTAATCGTGTTCTCCATGATCTCAAAATTCTGGCCGAGGCCAAGTGTCAGCTTCTTTGGATCCGTCTTTCCCCCATAGATGGAGAACAAATTATGCTCTCCCTCAAAGATTCCTTCGGCGGCGCTAAACCCACGCCTCGCCAACTCAGCTGAAAAGACCGCATCGTGGGCAGCCTTGGCTACCTGAAGAGGTTTGCACATTGTTCCGAAGGAACGCACTAGTCCGGCCGCCTGACTGGCTGCTAAGGCAAACCCATAGTTCATCTGGAGAGGAGCCAAACCCACGATATGGCCCACTGCGGCCACGGCCCCGACATGACCCAAGATACCTATAGGATGAATACCATTCCGTATAAGATGGTGTCCGAATCGAGCACTCCGGCCAAGCCGACAACCAATTTCAAAACCTGCTATGTAGGCACTCAGAACCTTTTTCCCACTGAAGCGGGCGTTCTCTGCCACCGCCAAGGTTGCCGCGAGCACCGGCGCGCTGATGTGGGTAGTGCGCCCAGGCTGCGTGTCGTCGTAATCCAATGCGTGGGCAGCATGACCATTTACTAAAGCAGCTACAGCGGGAAGAGTTCTCACCCGAGTGCCGAGTATAGTCGCTTCACCTCTCGTGGTTAAGGCTCCAGAAGCATTCAAAAGTATACGAGTCGAGGGTTCTCGCGAACCGACGATAGCAACTCCAAGAAAATCCAAGAACCCTTTCTTGGCTTCTGTGACGACTTGGCCTGGTAGATTTTCATATCTTGTGGACAGCACATATTTTGTTAGCTGATCTGTAATGCCCATGTTCTTCATTATCCTTAGAAGAAAAGAATTCTTTCAAAGAGCAAAAATTCGGTGGTGTGCTGGGGCCCTCTTCATGCCATGGGACTTTCCGCTGCCGCATTTCTCCCCGCAATTCGGCCGAAGGCTAGGGCTTCACTCACGTTCCCTCCTCCAGGATAATTGCGATGCCACAATGAGCCGAGCTCCCCTGCGCTGTAGAGCCGCTTGATCGGTCTTCCCCGGACATCGAGAACCTGTGCCCTGGCGTTTCTTTTCGGCCCTCCCTGGGTGTTGATGATGGAAGGCCATATGGCGATAGCATAGAAGGGAGGTCGTGCTATCGGAACGAGCGTCCCCGGCGAGCGGCCGAAGTCTGCGTCATACCGTCCCGTGCAGTAAAAATGGTACTGGGAGATCGTGGACTGAAGATAGTCTGGTCTTATGTTGATTTGAGCTGCAAGCCCGGCGATGCTTTCCGCCGCCTTGATCCAGCCCTTCTGAACCTCAGCGCTGTTGTCGTGACTCCACTGATAGATCTCGCTCACTATCCCAGAGTCGGTCCAACCGACACGTCCCCGCACGCGCGTATCCTCGTCGAAGATGACATAGGAGGGGATTCGCGTCCTTTGGAGGGTTTTCATGTCGATATAAGACATGGGAGCCCACATAGCGTGCCCATCCAAGCCCGTCTCGTCCATGAATCTTTTTCCCGACTGATCGACATACACAAAGGAAGCGTGCGGCATGCGGTGCCTGATTGCAAAATCGATCTCCGGGAACTTGTAACCAAAGGTGGCGGCAACCGCATTCATGTGCCAGAGGTCGGCGCCGAGCTCGGCGGCCATGAGAATGCCCTCTCCTGTGTTTCCGGGATGGCCAAGGCTAAAGAAGTTCTGGCCTAAGTAATTGAGGTGCATGGATGGGTTATATTCGAAGCCGCCACAGCTAAGAACGACGCCGCGCTTCGCGCGTATCTTGACTTCCTTTTCGGCGGACGTGGCAATCAACCCTGTCACCCCTTCGGGCTTTTCGATAATAAGCTGGGTGCCCGAAGTCGAGTACATGACGGGAATCTTTCTCGCCTCTACGTTCCGGGACAAGACGGCCCACAGGTTTCTTCCTCCCTTCTCTGCGCCCTTCACATGCACTCTCGGCCCTATGCCCTCCGCGCCGCGAATGTGCGGGAAAGCTGCCCCCGGAAGGCGGATCGGATATCCCTCAGTCCCCGTTTCCTGACTGACTACAGTTTCCGCGCCGAGACCGGTCAACCAGTCAGGGTTTTGGGTGCTCTCGTTGACGAAGCTCTCCACCACGTCCCGTTCGGTCGTGCCTTCGCATACCGTCACAAAGAAATCGACGACCTTTTCCAGGTCCAGGTAGGTTCTGATACTTCCACCGGAGTATTTTGTATTGCCGCCGCCCTGCGGATTCTTTTCCAGGATGAGGACCTTTGCTCGCGCATCCGATGCCGCAATCGCCGCAGTGGCACCTGCGCCGCCATAACCGATGATCACAACGTCCGCCTCATAGTCCCACATAAGCTCACCATCACCTAGTCCCAGCCACGGTTCTGCGCCGACTGGAAGACTTCCATATCGTACAGCTTCGCCACGTTGGTGCGGAGCAGCTTCACGCGCGCCTCAGCCGGCAGATGCCCCAGGTCTCGCTCGATAACCTTGCGCGAGTCAGGCCATGGGAGTTTAAATGTAGTGCTTACCTACGGGCTAGCGGTTCGGTTTCGCTCAGCGGCAGCCGTCCTTCCCGCTATGCGCCCGAAAACCACGCCCCTGGCGATGCCGGAACCCCCGACGTAGTTGTAGTAGAAAGTCCCCAGGATGTCCCCGGTGGCATAGAGACCGGCTATGATCTTGCCCTCGGTGTCGAGGACGCGCGCGTTGCGGTCTATCTTCAGGCCTCCAAGGCTGAAGGTAATGCCGCAGGTCACCGGATAGCAGAGGAAGGGCGGGGTATCGATCCTCAATGCCCAGTTGGACTTAGCAGGCTCAATGCCCTCGGTCCTCTTGCCATCCAGGATACGGGGATTGAACTCGCCCTCCTGGACAGCAGAGTTGAACTCCTGGATAGTGGCTAGCAGGGAGCTCTTATCATCTATATCCAGCTCGTCTG
>JACPSE010000191.1 GCA_016193465.1 Deltaproteobacteria bacterium | reverse complement strand
GTTGGCGGGGATCGTGAGAAAAGTGGGCAACCAAAATGGCCCCGGCCTTCTTTTTGAGAATATTACGGATTACCAGAACACTCTCTGCCGGAAGTTGACAGCTCACACCCTGGGCTCACGCAAGCGAGTGGCCCTGGCGCTAGCGCTTGCGCCCGATAGCAGTTACCGGGAGATCACACCCTTTTTAAGAGAGAGGTTCCGTGAGAAGCGCTCTCCGGTAGCCCTTTCTACCGGTCCGGTAAAGAGCAACGTTATCTCAGGCGACGATGTAGATCTTTATCAATTTCCCGCGCCTCGATGGCATGAAGGCGATGGCGGACGTTATTTTCTTACCGCGGCCGGTTTGGTGACCATGGACCCTGAGACAAAGATTATGAATGTGGGCGTCTACCGCGGAATGGTTTGCGGCAAGAAAGGCATTGCGGTTCTGACGCCTGAAACGCAACACAGCGGCAAGCACTTCTCCTGTTATCGGGCGTTGGGAAAAGAGATGCCGGTCGCCGTGGTCCTGGGATGGGATCCGATATTTTTTATGACCGCGGCTACGCCGGTGCGTCACCCGGGCTATTCAGAGTATGAGATTATGGGGGCGCTCAGACGCCAGCCGGTTGAGCTGGTGAAGTGCGAGACCTCGGACCTTATGGTCCCGGCCAATGCTGAGATTGTTTTGGAAGGCAAGATCTCCCCTGACCCTGCGACCTTCGAGATGGAGGGGCCGTTCGGCGAATATCCCGGCTACTTCGGCGGACAGGCCTCGCCCAAACCGGTTATCCGCGTGGAATGCATTACTTTCCGCAATGACCCGATCTTTATGGGGACATTGGAAGGTCAGAGCCCTGGGAAGCTCGACGAGGGCTCATACTTTACCTGCGCCAGCATGTCCGCCGTTGCCTGGAACCTGCTCGATGATATCGGCGTGCCCAACGTCACGGGAGTCTGGTGCAAGCCCGTGGTGGCGGGGACGAATCTGAGGGTGCAGGTTCGAAAGATCTACCGCGGCCATGCCAAGCAGGTAGCCAACGCCGTTTGGGGAGCAGGCTATTATCTCGCCAAGAACCTTGTGGTTGTGGATGATGACATTGATATCTTTGATGATGATGCGGTGGAGTGGGCGGTCGCCTGGAGAACCAATGCCGCTATGGGAGATTTTGCCTTTTTCCCCGGCACGTTCGGCTCTCCTTTAGACCCGAGCGTGCCCTTAAAAGAGCGCGATGTTCTTAAATACGGCCAGGGAAAGTGGACGCGCGTGCTGATTGACGCGACCATCAACTGGGATCTGGAAGCCGAGGAGCAGTACGGCGGGAAGCGCTATCCTCCTCTCTCCACAGATATCGATTCAAAGACAGAGAAGAAACTCCTCTCACGGTGGAAGGAGTATGGGATTTGAATAAGGCAAAATAGCGACAGCAGCGGAATCTTCAGAGCAAAACGGAGGAACGCTTTTTGTGGCAGCCGATGAACGTATGAAAAACTTGATGGCGGCCTTTGAGAAGACCACTTACGTGAAGTGGGTAAGGCGTGAGGGGGTGCCGATCGTTGAGGGTTACGGCGTGGAGGATGTGCGGCAATTGGAACTGGCCCCGTGGCCGCGGATGGGCGGAAAAGGGGCCTTTGTCCAGCTTTACGGCATGCAGGGGCTTACTGGGATGTATGTGGCCGAGATCCCTCCCGGCGAGGCGTTAAAGCCGGAACGACACATGTATGAAGAGGTCATCTGCGTTTTGGCGGGACACGGCGCCACGGAGATATGGCGCGAAGGGAGTCGCAAGCAGATGTTTGAATGGGGGCCGTGGAGCCTCTTTGCCCCGCCGCTTAATAGCTGGCATCGGCTGGTTAACGGAGGTCGGGAGCCGGTTAGATTTTTGGCGGCGACGAATGCCCCTATGATCATGGATGTGTTCCACAGCGAGGACTTTATATTCAACTGCCCGTATTGGTTTTCGGATCGCTACGCCGGAGAGGAGGATTTTTTTTCTGTCGGAAAGAAACGCTACGAGGTGGGGATGCAGCACATTTGGGAAACCAACTTTATTCCGGACATCCGGTCAGCGGCGCTGGACTCAAGAGATGTCAAAGGGGCGGGAGTGCAGATCACTCAATTTGAGCTGGCGGGCAATGAGTTGATCGGCCATCTGGCGCAGTGGCCGGCGGGACGGTATCACAAGGCCCATTATCACGGTCCGGGCGCGATACTACTCGGTTTGCAGTCGTCCGGCTTTGTTTTGCTTTGGGACAAGGAACAAGGCATCCGGCCTTACGAAAGCGGGAAGGGCGATGCGGTTGTTGAGATAAAATGGAAAGAAGGGAGCATCTATTGCCCGCCGGGGGGGTGGTTTCACCAGCACTTTAACACCGGCCCCCAGCCTGCGCGCCATTTGGCGATTCGATATGGCAGCCGAATCCATCCCGTCGGTTTCAAGATAGCGCCCCAGAACAGAGAGGACGGGGTCTATATTGATGTGAAGGAGGGCGGCACGCTGATCGGGTACGAAGACGAGGACCCGGAGATTCGACGGCGCTACGAAAAGGCACTGAAGGAAACCGGAGTGGCAAGCCAGATGCCTGAGCTTTCAGACTAAAAGAGAAGGGAACCGTTATGGCCCTCAGAGATTTGCGGGAATGGGTCTCTCTGTTAGAAGAAAAAGGCGAGCTAAAGAGAATTCAGGCCGAAGTAGATTGGAATCTGGAGCTGGGAGCGATTTTTCGCAAGGTCCTCAACGAACGAGGTCCTGCCCTCCTTTTTGAAAACATCAAGGGCTATAAAGGCGCCTGGTGCCAAAGGTTTTTTTGCAACGGCGTGGGTTCACGGAGAAGGGTGAACCTGGCTCTCGGACTTCCGCCGGACACCGGATACCGGGAAATCGTCCGCTTTTTTAAGGAGAGATTTTCCCGGCAAATCCCCTCGGAGCTGGTTCCAACGGGACCGGTGAAGGAGAACATTGTCAGGGGAGGGGATGTCGACCTCTTCCAGTTTCCCGTTCCCAAGTGGCACCACCTGGATGGCGGCCGCTACATCAATACCTCTGCCGGGGTGGTGACGCGGGATCCGGACACAGGCGAGCTCAATGTGGGGACCTATCGGGGCATGATCGGCAAGAAAAACAGCATCCCCGCTTTGATTGTTCCCGGCCAGCACGGCGGGATTCATCTGGGAAAATACCAGGCGCGGGGAGAGGCCGCGCCGGTGGCGGTCGTCTATGGCTGGGACCCGACCCTGTTCATGGTCTCATCCACGCCGGTCCGGCACAAGGGATTTTCAGAATATGAACTCATGGGCAGCCTTCGGGCAGCGTCCGTGGAGCTGGTCAAGTGCGAGACCTCCGATCTCCTTGTTCCCGCTACGGCAGAAATCGTGGTCGAAGGAAAGATCTCTCCCAGTCCGCAAGACTACGAGATGGAGGGGCCATTCGGAGAATACACGGGATATTACGGCGGCATGAGATCGCCCAAGCCAACGATCCAGGTTGAGTGCGTTAGTTTCCGCAACAACCCTATCTTCCGCGGCACGCTGGAGGGGACGAGCCCGGGACGATGGGCGGAGAATGTCCATTTCGTCTGCGCCTCTTTTTCCGCGGTCTGCTGGCAGCTTTTGGAGCAGATCGGTGTCCCCAATGTAACCGGGGTATGGATCCCTCCGGTGACCGACTCCACCACGATACGCGTGCAAATCAAAAAGATCTATCGTGGCCACGCCAAGCAGGTAGCCAACGCGCTTTGGGGAACGAACTTCTATTTCGCCAAGAATCTTATCGTCGTGGATGACGACATCGACATTTACGACGATGAGGCGATTGAATGGGCTCTAGCCTATCGGACCAACGCGACGATGGGAGATTTCGTTACATTCCCCGGCACCATCGGATCGAATCTTGATCCGAGCCTGCCGCTCAAGGACCGGGATGTCTACAGGTACGGCGCGGCCAAATGGACGCGGGTTTTGATGGATGCCACTATCAATTGGGAACTGGAGCCGGAGCCGCAGTTCGGTGGGAAGCGCTACCCTCCCCTCTCGACCGATATCGACCCTGAAGTGGCAGGCCTCGTTGCGAAGAGATGGAGGGAGTATGGGTTTTCATGAGGAAGGAGTTTCGTTATGGCTGAGTACGAACCGATTGAGGCGCGCGCGTTTTTTCGCTCTCACTCGCACCTGCCGATATGGGAGATCCTGGAGGAGGCCGGAATCTGGCGCCAGGTGGGGATGAGGGTGAAATTCGAGTTTTGCGGCAGCTCGACGGTAGCCGAAAAGGCCCTATTCAATGGCAGCGTCGCCTTTGTATCCGGCAACCACATTACCCCCTACGCGCTCGTCGCTCGGGGAGAGCCTATTGTCTGCCTCGCGTCGCCGAGCAACAGCGTCAGGAACCGTCTGGTATCGCGCCAGCCAATCGCCTCTCTCTCTGATTTAAAGGGGCGGCGGATTGGCGAGACAACGCTGGTAGACCCTACGGGAGGTTATCACCACCTGCGGGGCAACCACATGCTTGAGGTCCTGCGGGCCGGTCTAGCTCTCGACCAGGTTGAGTGGGTCGAGATTGCTGAGACCATGGAGGATTTCCGTAGGATGCAGATGGGAGCGCTTCAGTCGGGAAAGGTGGATGCGACTTTCCTTACGGGAAGCGCGGAGGAATATAAGAAGGCCGGCTATCACATCCTGAATTTGGAGCCCCTGCCCATGGTCACCGGGCCCACGCTGACGACTACGATCGGCGCGCTCGACACTAAGGGGCGGCTAGGCGAGAGGTTGGTAAAGGCGATGGTTTTGGGAATTCACTTCGTGCGCGCCCACCGGCAAGAAACCGAAGCCATTTTGACCGGCTTGAGGAAAAGAATCCCCGAAGTTGGCAATGCTGGATACGACAGCGTGGCGAAGTTCGAGCCGAAGCCCTATCCGACACCTCAGGCGGTGATGAATGCTTATGAGCTTTGCCTTATGAAGGCGCCGGAGACCAGGGAAGTCAGTCCCCTCGCCCTATGGGACCTTCACTATCTGAGAGGGCTGGACGCCTCGGGGTTCATCAGCCGGCTCTACCAGAATGGCTAGAGCGAGTCTCCTCTTTGTGTATTTCCTGGCAGCTTGAGGGAAGGGCGTGGAACACGATGGAGGATTAAGGTATGGGTGTTGATTTCAACAAGCCGAGGGTCGGCTACAGGGATCTGAGAGAGTACTTAAAATTGCTGGAATCGGCAGGGCTTCTAAAATACGTCAAAGCAGAAGTGGACCTCAGGCATGAGATCGGTGCGATATGCGCAAGATCGCTGGATCGCAAAGGAGCCGGCCTTTTCTTTGAGAACATTAAAGGCTACAAGGGGATGCCTTTGGTCGCCAATGTTCTCTCGACCACGGAGCAGCTCGCCATAGCCTTCGGAACCGAAGCGGACGATGGAAAAATTTACGACACTGTTCAGACAGGCAAAGCCAAACCTATTCCAGCCCGAGTGGTAGAGGTAGCCCCCTGTCAGGAAGAGATTCATTTAGGAGATGGGGTGGATCTATACGAGTTTCCAACTCCATGGTGGCATGAGCTCGATGGGGGGCAATACATTGGGACTACGGCCGGTGTCATCACGGCGGATCCCGACACGGGCTTCATCAATATGGGGATGTATCGGGTGATGATTAAAGATAGGCGCACCCTGGCAGCTAACTTTAAAGGGCCCCATCCGGTTGGGGAGCCTCCAACCGGACCGCAAAGTAGGGTGGGTTATGGCGGGCACACCCACATACTCAAAAACGAGGCTCTAGGAAAGCCCACTCCGATCGCGATAGCTTGTGGCATGGATCCGGTGTTGACCTATGTTGCCGGCCAGGCTGTCCCCTCGGACAAATTGGAGCATGCGGAGTATGCGGTCGCGGGTGGAATCAGGGGAGAGGCGCTGGCACTGGTTAAATGTAAGGCCAATGATCTTTTGGCGCCGGCTGACGCGGAGATTATCCTGGAGGGGGAAGTTGTTCCCAATGAGAGAGCGGCGGAAGGGCCGCACGGTGAGTCGCAGGGTTTTTATGGTTGGAACGACCAGACCTTCGTCATCAAAATCAGTTGCATCACCCACCGGAAGAATCCCATTAGTTACGGGCTTGTCTGTCGCTGCCGTGAGGACTACCCGAAGTTTATGCTCTCGGCAGCGCTACGCGATAAGTTGGCCGGCATCGAGAATATTAAGGAGGTCTACGCGCCGGTGATTGGCGGAGGGGGGATGGGGCTTATGGCTATTATCGCAGCCAAGGTCAGCTCTCCTGCCGAGGTGGAGCGAATTATAGAGGCTATTCAAAAAATTCCCTACGAGTCCTATACCTCGCACAAGCCACGCTGGTCGGTCATCGTGGATGATGACTGCGACGTAAGGGATTGGGAAGATGTCATGTGGAGGGTCGTCATGGGAGTCATGCCCGATAAGGATGTCCGAATTGGGCCACGGCTGGATCGTATCACCCACGAACCCTTGGCTACTCTATACGACTCAAAGGCGTCAAGCATTATCATCGACGCAACTTTCAGGAGCAAACCAGGCAAGTCAAAGGAGCTGGGGGAGTTCCCGCCGGTTAACAAGGTGAGCAAAGAGCTCATGTCCAAGGTCGAATCAAGATGGAAGGAGTATGGTCTGGAGCAACTATGGAGAACTGAGCGCTGAGTAATATTTCAATAAAAATTTAAGTCCATTGTTAGAAGATATGCTACGTTGGTGACAAGCAATCAGTAAGGAGCGCCGCGTCATGATTATCGACGTTTTCTGCCACATCTACCCGCGAGATTTTTTGAACGCTTTGGCGAGGCTGAAAAGCCCGCTACCCCATGTGAATTTTGCCGCCGAGATCAAGGGAGGATGGGAAGATTTTGTCGACGCCGATCTCAGGCTAAGCCATATGGACCGTTACGGGGTGGACATTCAGATATTAAGCCTGGCTACTCCTGCCTTTGAATCGGCAAACCCCAGAGAGCAAATTGAATTAGCCAGGATCGCCAATGAGGGTATCGCTGAAATTGTTGCCAGGTACCCCGGCCGGTTTTTGGGCGTTGCCACTTTGCCAATGCTCACTATCGAGAAGGCCTTGGAGGAGTTGGACTACGCTGTTGACAAACTGGGGCTCAAGGGCGTCCAGATCTTCTCCAATATCGGCGGCAAGCCTTTAGATAGCGCCGAGTTGATCCCTTTCTACGAGAAGGTAGCAGCCCGCGGTCTGCCGCTTCTCCTCCATCCGACATGGTGGAACTATTACGATTGGATCATGGAGTATGGCATGTGGAACATTTTTGGCTGGCCTTTCGATACCAGCCTGGCTATGGGAAGGATTGTCTTCGGCGGCATTTTGGAGCGCTTCCCTGGCCTCAAGGTTATTACCCATCACCTCGGCGCCATGACGCCGTATTTCGTTGAGAGGATTCGCGGATTTCATGATCAAGGGCAGCAATATCCCAATCTCTCCACCCGCGCCAGGATCACAAAAGCGCCGCTGGATTACTTCAAGCTCTTTTACGGTGACACCGCGGTCTATGGCTGGAAGCCGGCAATGCTCTGTGGCATGGCTTTTTTTGGCGCGGACCACGTCACCTTCGCTACCGACTACCCCTTTGGTCCTGAAGCGGGAGAGAGGTACATAAGCAACACGATTAGATCGGTCCGGGAACTTGAAATCTCGGTGGAGGAGAGAGAAGCGATCTTCTCCGGCAACGCTAAATGGCTGTTTAAGATCTGAAGGAGGGTTATGAAAACGACTGGCGCTGAAGCCATTGTAAAGTTTCTCCTCAACGAAGATGTCCGCTATGTATTCGGCCTTTTGGGGTCGCCCATGATGCCGATCGTGGACGCTATCTACCGTTTTCCAGGAATTGATTTCATGCCCTCGCAGCACGAACAGGGGGCGATCTACATGGCCGAAGGCTATGCCAAATATACCCGCGCGCCCGCCGTGTCCCTGGTGACAATCGGCCCCGGCGCCACCAACGCTGCCACTGGTTTGGCCGAGGCCTATTTGGAATCGATACCGGTTATTTTCATGTCCATGGAAGGTTCTACCCGGCTCTACTCCAAGAGTTTTTGCAACGCTCATGAAATCGATCAGATGACTATGTTCAGACCCATCACCAAAGCCTGTCTCAAGATTGAGCGGGCGGATCGAGTGGTGGAGATTCTGGAACGGGCCTTTCGCACGGCGATGACGGGGAGAAAGGGACCGGTCTACGTGGGCATCGCCAGGGATATTCTCGGTCAGGAGGTCGATATCGAGCTTCGT
>JACPSE010000207.1 GCA_016193465.1 Deltaproteobacteria bacterium | reverse complement strand
CGTGGGCACCGTTGAGCGCTACCGTTAATAAAGAACGAGAACGGGTCAAATCTTTTGTTGACAGTTAATCTCCTGATGGTGCTAGAGGGGTTCGGGGTTTAGTCTTGCATTTTCGCTGCATGAGCCGCTCACAATGTACATCTGCGGTCTCAGCTGGGAATCGGCACACCATTTCACCGTTTTTTTGCCGCGTGACTAAGAAGGGAGGAATTAACCATGTCTGATGAAGTACTTCAGGGTAGCTGTCTCTGTGGCGCGATTCGCTACCGTGTCCGGGCCCCATTTGTCCGATTCGCGCACTGCCACTGCTCTCGCTGTCGTAAGGCCACCGGGAGCGGGCACGCGACAAACCTCGTTGTCGCGCCGGCGAATCTCGATTGGGTTGCGGGGCGGGATCAGGTACAAAGGTTCGACCTTCCGAGCGCCAAGAGCTTCTCCACGGCGGTCTGCCGGACGTGCGGCTCGCCCGTGCCGCGCCTCAGCCGCGACGGGCAGCGCGTCATCGTTCCCGCGGGATCGCTCGATGACGTGCCCAGCATCCAGCCGACGGCGCGCGGTTACTGGGATTCCCGCGCTCCGTGGAGCTGCTCGGGCGACGACTTGCCCCGGTTTCCGGAGTCCTTAGGATAAGCAACGCAGATTGAAAGCTCAGAGCCCAATCGCCCAGTGATAGCGGCGAGTCCTAAGAAACCACCGTCAAGCCTGCTTCAGGCACTTCAAAAACTCTTTTAGCGGGCGGGTGTTGATCACGTCCTTCTTTTCCGCCCAGCCCCTTCTCGCCTGGGCCACGCCAAATTCCAGGAAGCGGACGTGATTGACGCTGTGGGCGTCAGAGTCGATAACCAGTTTGACGCCCGCCTCTATAGCCTTGCGGATATGTTCGTCTTTCAAATCCAGTCGGTCCGGATAGGCATCGATTTCCAGAACCGTTCCAGTCTCCTTGGCGGTTCTGATGATCGTGTCCATATCAACATCGTAGGGCTCTCTTCTCTGAATCACCCGGCCTGTCGGATGGAACAGGATATCCGCGTGGGGGTTGCGCATCGCTTTGATGATCCGCTCCGTCATCTCTCGACGCGGTAAATTAAAGTGGGAATGGACGGCTATCCCCACCACGTCGAGCCGGGCCAAGACCTCATCTTGGATATCGAGGCTCCCGTCCTTGTTAATGTTCACTTCGGCCCCTTTGAGAACCGTGATCCCTTTCAGCGAGCGGTTGATCCTGTCGATCTCGCCCATCTGCTTGAGCAGCTTTTTCTCGTCCGAGCCGCCGGTCATAGCCAGCCCCTTGGTATGATCGGTGATCGCGATATATTCCAGGCCCAACCTTTTAGCCTCTTCGACCATCTCTTCGATAGAGTTGGCGCCGTCAGTCCACGTCGTCTGGGTTTGCAGGTCCCCGCGCAGATCCTGGTAGCCAACCAAGTCAGGCAACTCCCCCTTCTTTGCCGCCTCGATCTCCCCCTGATTTTCCCTCAACTCGGGAGGAATGAAGCAGAGCCCCAGCGCTTTATATATTTCCTCTTCGGATTTGCCGGCGATCCGTTTGCTGCCCCGGAAAAGGCCGTACTCATTCAACTTGAGCCCTTTCTCCTGGGCAATTCTTCTGAGGGCAACATTGTGATCTTTGCTGCCGGTGAAGTAGTTGAGCGCCGCGCCAAAACTCTCTTTGGGCACGACCCTGAGGTCCACGCCCATACCGTTTTTCAGCTTCACCGTTGATTTGGTTTTGCCCCGGCCCTGGACGTGCGTCACCTCAGCCATCGAGACGAAAAAATCCATAACCTTTTCCGGTCTCCGCGAAATCGCAAGTACATCCGCGTCCCCGATAGTCTCCCTTCTTCTCCGCGTCGATCCGGCAACCACGACCTCCTCGACCTCCGGCAGGCCGCGTAGCCGCTGCTCGATCTCCCCAATCAGCGGAAGCACGGCCCCCAGCGGGAACCGGCCGCTCCCCTGCTTCAAGAACCCGATGCCCTTGAGGATCTTCTGTTCCATTTTCTCCCCGAAGTGGGCGAGCTTGCGGATTTTCCCGGCGCGCGCGGCCTGTTCCAGATCCGCGACTTTTTTGATTCCCAGCTTCTCGTAGAGAAGCTTAACGCTTTTGGGGCCGACGCCTTCGATAGCCGTGAGCCCGCGCACGTCTACCGGTATCTCCTTCCTAAGCTCCTCGTAATATCGGAGCCTGCCGGTGCGAATCATCTCCTCGATCTTTTCCGCAATCGCCTGGCCGACCCCGGGGATCGTGCGCAGCGCCTTCACTCCGCCACGCTGGTAAATCTCGGCCACCGGCTCCTCCAATGCCTCCAAGGCGTAAGCCACCTTGTCGTAGGCCCTCGGTTTGAAGGGCTCCTCCTTCATCTCCAGATAGAGGGCGATCTCGCGAAAGATCTGGGCTAGTTCCGCGTTGCGCATGGTGGTGGGATTTTACACCCATCCGTGAGATTGACAAGATCGGCAGACAAGGTTAAAGGGTTGAAGGGATAAAAAGCTGAAGGGATTTTAACCCCGTGTCCCTTAAACCCTTGAAATAGGAGGAATGGTCTATATGAAACTCAGATTGACTATAGCAGCAACTTTGCTTCTGATACTGCCGGCTGCATGGATTGCCCCGGCCTCCGCCCAACTGACCAGACTGAACGTAGGCTACAGTGCTATTAGCGCCGATCAACTGCCAGGCTGGGTAGCTAAGGAGGCGGGAATCTTCGAGAAAAACGGCCTGAACGTGGATTTGATCTTTTTCACCGGAGGAAGCACGGCCATTCTGGCCCTCGTTTCCGGGGACGTTCCGATTACGCAGGTTTCAGGGCCTGGCGTAGTCAATAGCGTCCTGGCCGGTTCGGATGCGGCTTTCGTGGCCGCGGGAATTACCTCGCTCAATTACGTGTTGATCGGCAAGCCCGGCGTCACAAAACCGGAGCAGCTCAAAGGCGGCACGGTAGCCATCAGCCGCTTCGGCTCCGCCACGGACTCCATCGCCCGCTTCGCTCTGAAAAAGATCGGCTTCACCCCTGGGAAAGATGTGACGATCGTGCAGGTCGGCAGCGGGCCGGACCGCTTTAACGCCGCCTTGACCGGAAAGGTAACCGCCGCCGTGATCAATCCGCCATCCAGCTTTCTAGCGGAGAAAAAGGGTTTGGTTGTTCTTGCCGACGTGGCCAAGATGGGGCTGATCTTTCAGCACACCGGCGCGGTTACTACGCGCAGATTCATAAAAGAGCACACGGACACGGTCCGGAGATATATTAGATCTCATATGGAGGCCGTGGCCCGAATCTGGACCGATAAGGAAGCTGCCGTTAAGGCCCTGGGAAAATATATGGGAGGCGGCGTCGAGCGCGGCATCCTGGAGAGAAGCCGGGATGATATCCTCACCGAGGCGCTGCTCCCCAAAAAACAGTATCCGAGCCTCGAGGGGCTGAAGACCGTGCTGGAAGATATAGGTGAGCGAGATCCCAGGGCGAAGACGGCGAAGCCAGAGCAGTTCGTGGACTTCAGCTTCATCAAGGAGCTCGACCAGAGCGGATATATCGACAGCCTCTACCGAAAGAAGTGATCGGATCCGGTTATTTCATCCGCATGAAAGGAAAGGATACAAGTAATGGCCGCTAGAACTGATTCTCAGGAAATTATCATCCACTCCGTCGGGGATGTTAGTCCGAGGCGAATTGATTATGGTGAGCCCGCAGAGTCGCTGTTCGCCATGGTCGCAGACAGGATAAAGGAGGCTGACATATCGGTGTGCCAACTCGAGTGCAATTTATCAACGAAGGGCTGGCTTCAATATAGGTCTCGTCCTACAACTTGGTACGGTCGCGCCCATCCGGATAATGTGAAATCACTTGTTCACGGCGGCTTCAACCTTGTAACCCACGCCAGTAACCACTGCTTCGACTACGGTCCCGAGTCACTGGTGGACACAATCGAAGTGCTGCGGCGTAACGGCGTTGAGGTGGTGGGAGTAGGCAGGAATATAGAGGAAGCAAGGCGACCGGCGATCTTTGAGCGTAAAGGTACCAAGGTGGCTTTTTTGGATTACAACTCAGTTCTTCCTGAGGAATATCAAGCACGAGATGACAAGCCAGGATGCGCCCCAATCAAGATCTCGACTTACTATGAAACGCAGGAATTCGAGCCCGGCACGCCACCAAGGGTGATTACCATCCCGCGCGAGGACGACCTGAGAGCGATGGAGGAGGATATTAAGCGGGCGCGGGCACAAGCGGATGTGGTGGTGGTTTCCTTCCATTGGGGGATACATTTCATCGCCGGAGCCCTGGCGGACTATCAGTTTACAGTTGGACACAGGGCGATCGATGCCGGGGCTGATCTTGTCTTAGGCTCGCACCCCCACCTTCTTAAAGGCATTGAGGTTTACAGGGGCAAGGTCATCTTCTTCAGTCAAGGGAACTTTGCTCAAGAAACCCCACATCATCTAAAACCTCCTCCCGGCATAGTCCCGAGAAGAATGTCCAAGATCTATCGGAGCGGAGAGCATGAGTTTGGGTCGGCACGGTACGGGGGTCCGCACGACAAGCAATACACGATGATGATTAAATGCATCATAAATCGAAAAAGCGTAAACAAGGTTTCGTTCTTCCCCGGATGGATTAACGATCGCGCCGAGCCCCGATTGGTGGGTCGAGACGATCCGAAATTCCATGAGGTCCTGGGATACGTCGAGCGCTGGTCTCGTGAGCTGGGAACCGCTTTAACCGTGGAAGGCGACGAGGTCGTGGTCCAGTGCTAGAAGAGCGGCGCACGCCGACTTTGGGTGATTCGGTGCTTATGGAGGTGTCAAAAATGAAGAACGTGTTTGGTCGTTTGCTCATCATAGCGTTCGCCGGCGCGGTGCCCCTTGTCTCGCCGATTTCGTTGTCGGCGCAACAGCAGCGCGAAGCAAGACTGATCGAAGGCGCAAAGAAGGAGGGAAAACTCGTCTTCTGGGGCTCGGATCAGGCCAGTATTATGAGGCCGGTGCTTGATGCCTTCTCTAAAAAGTACCCCTTTATACAAACAGAGTACTGGCGAGCGGGTTCGGACAAGGTTGCAGAGAAGGAATTGGCCGAGGCTAGAGTAGGCAGACAGAGCTTCGATTTCTCGAGCGTCGATATAGATACTTATCCAGAAATTAAAAAGGCCGGTTTGATGAAGAAATATGACTGGCCCAATACGAGATCGTGGGATCCGAAATATAGAGAGCCAGAAGGATACGCCGTGGCCAGAAATATCCTGCAGACGGTGATAGCTTACAACAGAGATTTGGTCCCTGCTGCCGAGGCGCCTAAAAGCTGGGAAGATGTTTTAAATCCCAAGTGGAAAGGCGCGATATCTGTGGATAAAGAAGGCTATGATTGGGTCCTGATGCTATGGGCCGCGTGGGGAAAGGAAAAGACTGTAACCTACCTAAAGAACGTATCAAAAAACGGCGTCACCTTGGGGGAGGGGTCTAGTGCGCGGACCGAAATGCTCGCCGCGGGAGCCTTCAAGATTGACCTCAGACTCAACCTCAACCAGGTCAGAGACCGCCAGAAGAAAGGAGCGCCTGTGGAGTGGGTAAGGACAAACCCCATCCTAGAAAAAGGGACGTTTATGTATATTGCTGAGACTGCTCCACACCCTAATGCTGCGATGCTTTTTGCCGATTGGTTGACTTCTTCGGAAGGGCAAAAAATCTACTCCGACGCCAAGGGACAGATATCGCCGGATCCGACGCTTAAGGGCAGGTCAGCCGAGATGGCTGAAGTTCTAAAAGGTTTGAAGCGGGTGTTCGTGCCACTTGACATGGGTAAGTACACGAACGAGGCTGAGCAGATATACAAGGATATTTTCTGGAAATAGGAAGCTATTGCTTCGCTTTCTTAACGGAGTCTTTCAAGCATAGGGATCAAGCAGAGGAGACGAATTATGGGGAATAAGGGGAAGATGGTCTTGCTTCACGCTGTGGGCGACGTCAGTCCGCGAAGGATCGACTATGGAGAGGCCCCGGAGTCGCTCTTCGCTAGGGTGGCCGACAGGATCAAGGAAGCCGACATCTCGCTGTGCCAGCTTGAATGCAATCTATCAACGAAGGGAGGACTTCAGTATAGAAACTACGTGACCTGGTACGGTCGTTCTCATCCCGACAATGTGAAATCGCTGGTCCATGCCGGCTTCAGCCTGGCGACTCATGCCAGTAATCATTGTTTCGACTACGGTCCTGAGTCACTGATCGAGACCATCGAAGTATTGCGGCGCAATGGCATCGAGGTGGCGGGAGTGGGGAGGAATCTGGAGGAGGCCAGGAAGCCGGCGATCATAGAGCGAAAAGGGACCAAGGTGGCCTTTTTAAATTACAACTCGGTTCTTCCTGATGAGTATGAAGCGCGGGACGGAAAGGCTGGTTGCGCTGCGATCAAGGCCTCGACTTACTATGAGGCGCAGGAATACCAGGCCGGCACACCCCCTAAGGTGGTGACTGTTCCCCGGGAAGAGGACGTAGCGGCGATGGAGGAGGACATTAAGCGAGCAAAAGCCCAGGCGGAGATAGTTGTGGTTTCCATGCATTGGGGAATACACCACATCCCCGGCGTGTTAGCCGATTATCAGTTTACCGTCGGCCACAGAGCCGTTGACGCAGGGGCGGATCTCATCTTGGGCACCCACGCCCATCTCCTTAAGGGTATAGAGATTTACAAGGGCAAAACGATCTTCTTCAGTCTTGGA
Organism: Deltaproteobacteria bacterium; assembly: GCA_016193465.1. Lineage (GTDB taxonomy): Bacteria > Desulfobacterota > Binatia > UBA9968 > UBA9968 > UBA9968. Next base: position 30,301 of record JACPSE010000207.1, on the reverse strand, counting down.
AATTTTGCCCAAGAGACCCCCCATCACTTGAAGCCTCCGGCTGGCGCCTTCAGCTCCCTTTGGGGCCCGAAATACGGGCACTCCAGGCACGAGCCGGGGGCAAGATATAATAAGCAACCGGATAAAAGGTATACGATGATGGTGAGGTGCGTGATCAAGGACAAAGAGATCGAAAAGATTTCATTCCTGCCGGGTTGGATTAACGATCTGGCCGAACCTCGTCTTTTAACTCATAGTGAGCCTGAATTTCAGGAAGTAGTGGACTATGTGGACAGGTGGTGTCGAGAACTAGGGACTCATCTGACAATAGATGGCGATGAGGTCGTTGTCTACCCTGAGAAGGGAGTTAGTTAAACTACCATCTCGCGACAAGGACCCTGAAGGATATTGGGTTACGCGTCTGAGGTCGCTGAAAGTAATAACGTACAACACCCAGTTGGTTCCTCCCAACCAGGCTCCCAAGAGATGGGAAGATGTGTTGGATCCTAAATGGAAAGGGAAGATCCAAATTGATAAAGATAGCGCCGACTGGGTGCTTATGTTGTGGTCGGCGTGGGGGAAGGAAAAGACGATAAATTTTCTTAAGCAACTATCCAGGAACACCGTATTGGGTGGCAGCCAGTCACAGCGAATTGAGCTTCTTGCGGCCGGTGCAATGTCCATGGACATGGCTATCAGCATGCACAAGCTGGTGCCTTATTGGGATAAGGGAGCGCCGGTGGATTTTGCGCGAACGGATCCGGCCGTTTTAGAAAAGTCCACACCTATGTTTATTGCACAGCATGCGCCGCATCCCAATGCCGCCATACTTTTTGCTGATTGGCTTACTTCCCTGGAAGGTCAGCAGACGTATTATGATGCCACATTGTCGCCTGTAGCAGATCCGAGGGTGAAGATGCGATTGACTGAAGCACTAATAGGGGTGAGGCATGCCGGCAGAGAATAAGATTTTTAGTTTCTATCGTGTTCCTGAAAGAACGACCAAACCGAGGGCGACTGGGCTCACCATGTTGGAGGGCGACATTAAATTGGACGTGGCGGGCATGAACTGGGTCCATGACTTGGTGGAATGGGGTGGAGATTACATTGATTTTTTCAAAGTTAACAGACATATGATGTTCCAGCCGAGGCAACTGGTTGCTAAGAAGATTCAATTCCTTAAGGAGCACTTTATCCAACCTTACCTGGGAGGAGGAGCTACAGAGGTGGCTGTTAGACAGGGATGCGTGGAGCTTTTATGGCAGGAGTCTCAGGAGTTGGGTATTGGCGTGATTGAGGTATCGAGCACCCATTTGCCGTGGACTGTTGAAGAGAAGGTCAAGATGGTGAAAAAAGCACAAGAAGCAGGCTTCTTGGTATTTGTGGAGGTAGGAAAGAAGCGCATTGGCGATACCGGGGGGCCAAAGGAAAGGATGCCTATTCCCGAGGTGATTCGGGAAATGAAAGAATGCCTCAATGCGGGGGCCTTCAAGGTGACCTATGAGTATACGGAAATTGTCAAACTGCTGGAGGAGGAGGCTGGTATTAAATGCCTGTTGGAGGTGGCTGGTGCAGTAGGAGCAGACAATATCATGTTTGAAGTACCGGTGACCCATTGGAGAGATGTGTCTCCCTATGTTGCATTATACATCGAGCATTTTGGCGCCAATGTGAATATAGGCGATGTGGACCCGAGTCACGTAATACAGATCGAGGTTGACAGATGTAGGTTTTGGTCCTAACGACGAATGGCAATTGAACAATCGCGGATATATTTTTAGGCGGAAATTCGTTGACGTGTCGAAAGTATCAATTACTTCGTTTGAGCGAGACAATTTTGTTCGGGCCTTTTAGCCAGAAAGGGGGCGACTGTGCATGAGGGTAGATTGTTCAGTTTCTTGCGTGTTCCTGAAAGAACGACAAAACCCAGAACCAATGGCCTCACCATGATAGAGGGTGATCTCCATTTGGCCGTAGCAGGTATGAACTGGCTTCAGGACCTGGTAAGATGGGGGGGAGATTACATTGATTATTACAAGCTGGGTTACACTATGATGCTTCAACCGCGGGAATTGATTACTGAAAAGCTTACGCTTCTCAAACAGCATAACATAGAGCCCTATCCACAGGGCAACACTACCGAAACAGCTATCAAGAGAGGATGCTTAGATGCTCTTTTAGATGAGTTCCATAAATTAGGAATCAGGGTGATAGAGGTTTCTAGTACCAACTTGCCTTTGACTTCGGGTGACAAGACAAAAGTGACAGAAAAGGCAAAAGAGCTTGGATTTACGGTATTTGCCGAGGTTGGGAAAAAGCATATTGGCCTGCCGGGTGGGCCAAAAACGTACATGCCGATTACTGATGTGATTCGGGAGATGAAAGAATGCCTCAGTGCAGGCGCTTTCAAGGTGATCTACGAGTATACAGAGGTTGTGAGCTTGTTAGCCGAGGATGGAGGTCTTGAGCGCTTGTTGGAGGTGGTTGGTTCCGTAGGGGTAAATAACATCATGTTTGAAGTGCCAACAAGTATAGTAGGCACTTGGAGAGAACTTTCTCGTTACGCAATTCTTTATGCAGAGCATTTTGGTCCTAATGTCAACATTGGCGATGTAGATCCATCACACGTTTTGACACTGGAAATTATACGGCTTGGTATAACTCCTAAAAGTAGTGATAAAGTCTTGAATACCTGAAGTTTTGCAAGCAACTTTTCCATCCTGTGAACCGTGTCACTAAAAGGAGTATGCAATGAAGAAAAAAGTCAATAGCTTTACGGCTATACCGCTGAAAGCATGCGTTGTGGCAATTGCATTTATTACTATGATACCGAGTTCGCTGCCGGCTGCTTCATCCGGGTCAGTTCCGAAGGAGAGAGAGACAAGACTGATAGAAGGAGCCAAGAAAGAGGGAAAGCTTGGTTTCTGGTGCGCAACTACTGCAAGAGATATGGAACCTGTTTTTAAAAAGTTCAATGAGAAATATCCCTTCCTCCATGTAGAGTATTGGAGGGCCAATTCCACTGATATTCGTCAAAAGATGATTTCCGAAGCCAGGGCGGGAGTATATAATCCTGATTGCGCGTGCACTGATATGGAACTCCTCGTAGATATGAAGAAAGCTGACCTTATGAAGAAACATGACTGGCCGAATACCAAGACATGGAACCCTAATTATAAAGATCCCGAAGGTTATTGGGTCGCCCGTCATTTGGTTCTCGTGGTTATTGGTTATAACACCCAATTGGTCCCGTCTGCGGAAGCTCCAAAGGATTATAAAGAGCTTCTGGCCCCTAAATGGAAGGGGCAGGTCTTGATACCAAAGGACTATGATTGGGTGGGAATGATGTGGGCTGTATGGGGTAAGGAAAAGACAGTGGCATACCTAAGAGAGCTTTCCAAGAACAATCCTGTCATAGGAGGCGGGCATTCATCCCGAACGGAGCTGATTGCGGCTGGAGCAAACAAAATTGACATAAGGCTTTCTCTAAATACCCTTTTGGAATTCCAGGGCAAAGGGGCGCCTCTGGACTGGGTTAGGACTGATCCTATTTTTGGCAAGGGAACTCCCATTTTTATAGCTAAGCATGCGCCTCATCCCGATGCTGCCATACTTTTTGCTGATTGGTACACGTCTTTGCAAGGTCAACAGGCATATGGCGATGCCAATGGTTATATGATGCCCCATCCTGAAGTGAAAAGCGCGATAACCGAGTCGATCAGAGGTCGCAACATCGCGATGATGCCGGCGAGCATGGCCGCACATGGCAATGAAATCGCCAAGCTATACGCCGAAATTTTCTATAAGTAGTTCTACTCTCTCAATTATCGGACTGTCCAAGTTTGGAAGGTTTTAATTGAGATTGATCCTTCACTAGTATCAAGGGAGGTAAAGAAATGTTGGCCCAACTTTCTCAGAAAAGCTTACGAGACAGACCGCACAGCGTAACACTTGTTCGGCGGTCGGGCCTTCTCGCTCGGTATGGTGACACTTTGCTCTGATCAAATCTTTGTAGGTAAGGTCAAAAAGTTAAAAAAGGGTAGCTCAAAATGAATTAACTACTTGCGGATGGAGATATTTACCTCTTGATAGTTGACGCTTTATTAGTGTCACGATAAAAAGGAGGGATCGAAGAAGTGAAAGAGTGGCCAATGCAGCTATGAATGAGACCCTTGAGCTAGCCGATTTCTTAGTAGACCTTCGATACGAGGAGTTACCTGCCAAGGTCGTTGACATTGCCAAGCTGTGTCTATTGGATACCCTTGGGGTCGGTCTATTCGCCAGCCGGATGCCCTGGGTCAAAATGGCAACAGAGATAGTAGCCGAGGCTGACGGCGCCGGTGAATGTGCTGTGTGGGGATATAACTTAAGGGTCCCTGCTCAGAATGCCGCATTGGTCAATGGCGTTTCAGCACATGGTATTGAAATGGACGACAGAAAGCCCCAGCTGGGTCTTCACCCAGGATCGCAGATCATTCCAGCAGCGATGGCTGCAGCGGAAAAAATCCATGCTGATGGCAAGAGATTCCTGACAGCCGTTGTACTGGGGTATGAGGTGGCCTTTCGTGTAGGCAAAGCGGTTCCGCGACCGATTCTTGGCCTGAACTCTGCCGAGCACAAAGGGATATGGGGCGCGGTTGCGGCTGCTAGCAAAGCACTGGGCTTTAACAGGGAACAGACGCTCAATGCTTTCGGCATTGCCGGGAGTATGGCTTCAGGGATATCCGAACACTCCCAAGACTCGGATCATAGCATGTCGAAACGTCTCCTCGGCGGGTGGCCTGCGCATAATGGGGTGATGGCTTGTCTTTTAGGGCAAAAAGGGTTCACCGGGCCATGGAGTATATTGGAGGGAAAATTTGGGTACTGCCAAGTCTTCGCCCGTGAAAGAGCGGCACACTTGGAAGAGTTAACGAAACATTTGGGCAAATCGTTTCAGATCTTGGAGCGCGAGGTGAAGCCTTATGCCGCATGGGGCGGTTCTCATCTGTGTATCGACGCAGTGGTTCAGCTCAAGACTCAATACCCGACTGTGGCGCAAGAAATCGAGAAGGTAATCGTAGCTTGCTCAGGCAGGCTTTTCGAGAACCGCCAATTCAGACGTCCACAATCTATCATGGCAGGACAAATGAGTCTCCCTTTTATCACTGCCGTGGCCTTTCTCTATGATATGAGAGATCCGACAATCTGGACAGAAGAGATCATCAGGAACGAAGATGTGCTCCGCCTTGTCGACAAAGTGGAGTGCTATGTGGACGAGGGGATCGAGAGGCACGCGCTGGAGACTCAAAGTCATGGCGAGGTGCAGGTCACGGTGCGATTAAAAAGCGGAACTGAGCTGCAAATAACGGTTCAGCATTCGAAGGGCACAACGGAAAATCCCATCAGCCAAGAGGAGATATACAGCAAGTTTCAGCTTCTGGCCAGTCATGTAATTCCCCAAACCCAGTGCCAAGAGATAGCCGAGAGGGTAAGCCGCTTAGAGGAGGTGAGCGACATAAATCAACTCAGCGAGGTGCTTAGGAGGGATACGCCATGAAGGTCGTTCGTTTGTTAGCAGTACGAGCCGTTGGTTGTTGGATGTTGGGTGTCTCTGTTGTCGGGTTCACGCTAGTTCCGACCACGGGAGCGTCACAAGAACCTGAAAAGGAGAGAGAGGCGAGACTTATTGACGCGGCCAAAAAAGACGGGGCGTTAATTTTCTGGAACCAGTCCCCAGCCAAGGAAAGCGAGACTATGCTGGCCAAGTTTCGCAACCGATACCCATTTCTGAGGACAGAGTATTGGAGGGCTGGAAGTACCGCCCTTTTCCAAAAACAAATAACAGAGGGTAAGGCGGGAGTGCACAACTTTGATATCGGCGGCACCGACCTGGACTATGTCGAGGAGCTAAAGAAAGCCGGGCTAATGAAGAAATACCATTGGCCCAGTACGGGCGGGTGGCCTGCTAGCCAGAAGGACACGGAAGGATACTGGGTTACTCGCCTGAGGTCGCTGAAAGTAATTGCTTATAACACCCAGTTGGTCCCTCCCAACCAGCTTCCCAAGAGATGGGAAAATCTTTTGGATCCTAAATGGAAGGGGAAGATCCAAATTGATAAGGATAGCGCCGATTGGGTACTCATGTTGTGGTCGGCCTGGGGGAAGGAGAAGGCAATAAGTTTTTTGAAGCAGTTGTCCAGGAATGTTGTGTTGAGCGGGAACCAATCGCAGCGACTTGAGCTTCTTGCGGCCGGCGCGATCCCCATCGATATGGCGATTAGCCTGCACAGGCTAGTGCAGTATCAGGATAAGGGAGCCCCTCTAGAGTTTGCGCGGACGGATCCGGCCGTTTTAGAAAAGTCCACACCTATTTTTATTGCCCAGCATGCACCGCATCCGAATGCAGCGATCCTTTTTGCTGATTGGTTTACCTCGTTGGAAGGACAGCAGGCGTATTACGATACAACATTATCGCCTGTGCCGGACCCTAGGGTTAAGACCAGGTTCGCTGAACCGTTAAAGGGTCTCAAAGTCGCGGTGACGCCGGCGGATATTGCCGTCCATTCCAATGAGGCGGAGAAAATATTCCGCGATATTTTCTGGAAATGATTAGTTCAACGCCAAGCGCAGGATCAAAAGAGGATCGTGGAATGGAAAACACCTTAACCGGTTACTCTGCCAACGATTCGATTGCGACGCGACCAAAAATGGGAGGCAAACATGAGCGTTAACGGAGCCCAAACCGTCATTATCCATGCGGTCGGAGACACATCTCCGAGGCGCATTGAATATGGTGAGCCGGTCGAATCGCTTTTCACGATGGTGGCAGACAAGATTAAGGAAGCTGATATCGCCCTCTGCCAACTGGAACGGACTTTTTCAACCAAAGGCGCGCTTCAATACAGGGCTCAGTCGACGTGGCATTCCCGTGTTCATCCTGACAATGTGAAATCTCTCGTGTACGCCGGGTTTCATCTTGTCACCAACGCCAGCAACCATACTTATGACTATGGGCCTGAATCTCTCTTAGAGTCCATTGAAGTGTTGCGAGCCCATGGGATTGAAGTGATTGGAGTTGGCAGTAATCTGGAGGAGGCCCGCAGGGCGGCCATTTTGGAGCGCAAGGGAACGAAAGTGGCATTTTTGGATTACAACTCGGTTCTTCCCGACGAGTATGAGGCGCGTGAAGACAAACCCGGGTGTGCGCCGATCAAAGTGGCGACCTATTATGAGGCACAGGAGTATCAGGCGGGAACCCCGCCCAGAGTGATAACAATCCCTCGGGAAGACGATGTCCTCGCGATGGAGGAGGACATCACGCGCGCGAGAGAGAAGGCAGATGTAGTCGTGGTTTCTTTTCATTGGGGGATACACCACATTCCCGGGATGTTGGCTGATTATCAATTTACGGTCGGCCACAGGGCCATTGATGCGGGGGCCGATATTATTTTTGGTACGCACGCCCACCTCGTCAAGGGCATAGAGATCTACAAAGGCAAAACAATCTTCTACAGCCTGGGCAATTTTGCTGAAGAGTCGCCGCACCATTTGCCGCCGCCACCAGGCACTGTCAGTACGCGGTCGAGTCCCAAGTACGGCTATTCGATACATGAACCCGGAGCCCGGTATAACAAACAGCGCGATAAGCGCTATACCCTGATGGTCAGGTGTTTGATTACGGGCAAAAAAATTCAAAAGATTTCATTTCTTCCGGGTTGGATTAATGATGTGGCGGAGCCACGCTTCGTGGCTCATGGCGAACCTGAGTTTCAGGAGGTTGTGGAATATGTGGAGAAGTGGTCTCGGGAACTGGGTACGGAATTGACGGTACAAGGTGATGAGGTTGTTGTCTACTCTCAGAGTAAACAGTAACTTCTCGATCCAGGCAGCTTTGTATTCGTTAGCAGTCTCTTTCGACCATGCTCCGAACGGGGAGCCAAACCATGAAGCCTGATCAGGATATTGTAGTTATACACGCCGTTGGAGACGTGGGCCCCAGGCGGATTGAGTATGGCGAACCGCCGGAGTCGCTGTTTGCGATGGTCGCCGACAAGATCGGGGAAGCTGACATCGCCCTCTGCCAGCTCGAGCGCAATTTCTCAACTAAAGGTTGGCTGCAATACAGGTCTCGTCCTACAACCTGGTATGCCCGTGTTCATCCTGACAATGTGAAGTCTTTGGTCTATGCTGGTTTTCATCTTGTCACGAATGCGAGCAATCACTGCTTTGACTATGGGCCGGAGTCTCTGGTCGACTCAATTGAAGTGTTGCGAAGAAACGGCATCGAGGTAATTGGTGTTGGCAGGAATCTGGAGGAGGCAAGGAGCCCAGCGATCTTGGAGCGCAAGGGAACCAGGGTGGCTTTTCTGGACTACAATTCTGTCTTGCCGGAGGAGTGGGAGGCGCGGGAGGACAAGCCGGGATGCGCGCCGATTAAGATTGCGACCTATTACGAGCAGCAGGAATACGAGCCGGGAACGCCGCCGAAGGTGATCACGATACCACGCGAAGAGCATGTTGTAGCGATGGAAAAAGATATCCGGCGGGCTAAAGAGCAGGCCGATGTGGTTGTGGTTTCATTTCATTGGGGCATCCATTTCATTGCCGGAGCGCTTGCCGATTATCAGTTTACGGTTGGGCACAGGGCGATTGACGCCGGAGCCGATCTTATCCTGGGCTCCCATCCGCACATCATCAAGGGAATCGAGATCTACAAGGGCAAGGTTATCTTTTACAGTTTAGGGAATTTTGCTGAGGAAACGCCGCATCACTTAAAGCCGCCAAAAGGTGTCTTTCCTAGGGTTATGTCACGGATTTATCGTGCGGGAGAGGATGAAGCCGGTGGGGAGAGGTACGGTGGACCAGGGGATAAGCGCTATACGATGATGGTTGAGTGCCTGATCGTGGGAAAGGCGATCAAGAAAATTTCTTTCTATCCTGGATGGGTCAACCAACGTGCAGAACCGAGATTTCTCACACATACGGAGCCGGAATTTGAAGAGGTGGTGGGTTACGTGGACAAGTGGTGCCGGGAGTTAGGCACCGCGCTGAAGGTTGAAGATGATGAGGTTGTGGTGTGGCCTCAAGCTTAGGAACTGGCTGATACTGTGAGGACGGTCCTTAGCTTCCGGCAATTGGCATCGACATCAATGCCCTTCTACGAAGGAGGCTCGAATGTGACGAAGCTTGCCTCTCTATTGCTGGCTCTATTAGTTGCAACTGCTCTGATGGGCATTCTGCTGTCAGGCTCTATCTATGCTTCGATGGCGTCCTCTCAGGAGACGATGGCTCAGAGAGAGACAAGACTCATTGAAGGGGCGAAGAAAGAGGGAAAACTCGTCCACTGGAGCTCAAGTCCGGCAAAGGAGACTGAGCAACTGCTTGCAAAATTCCGTCAGAAATATCCATTCCTCAAGACAGAATATTGGAGAGCAGGATCTGCCGATCGCCATCAGAAATTTCTCTCTGAGGCGAGAGCAGGAGTGTATAACGCTGATGTCTCGGTAACAGATCTCGAGTATCTGCTGGAGTTAAAGAAGGCTCGGCTGATGAAGAAGCACGACTGGCCGAACACTAAGGGTTGGTCTCCAAACTACAGAGATTCGGATGGTTATTGGGTCGCGCGGAATATTCTTCCTGTAGTCATTGCTTATAACACCACGTTAGTTTCCGCAGCAGAAGCGCCGAAGGGTTGGAAAAACCTTTTGGATCCCAAGTGGAAGGGCACGTTGTCCATAGACAAAGATGCGGGCGATTGGGTGCTGATGCTGTGGGCGGCATGGGGCAAGGAGGAGGTGGTCAGTTACTTGAGGCAGCTTTCGAAGAACAATCCTATTTTAGGGTCGGGAGTGACGGCGCAAGCTCAGATGCTTGCTGCTGGCGCATTCAAAATCGATGCGCGGATGAACCTTAATTTTATACTCGAATACCAGGAGAAGGGGGCTCCTTTAGAGTGGGTGAGAAGCGATCCCGTACTAGCAAAGGGCACGCCCATGTTCATCGCGGAGCATGCGCCGCACCCGAACGCCGCCATGCTGTTTGCCGACTGGTTGACTTCCTTAGAAGGGCAGCAGGGATACTACGATATCTCCCGAAGAGTGGTGCCGCATCCCGGAGTCAGGAGCAGGTTGGCTGATGCCATCAAGACGCTCAAGGTCGTATTTACGCCGGCTGAGCTTGCCGTGCATGGGAATGAGGCTAACAAAATCTTTCAGGAGATTTTCTGGAAATAAAGACGGTAAGGTTTGCATCTATTCTCCGCAGAAGCCATTTTTCTGCTTAAGGAGTCCGGACATGGATAGGAGAGCAGGTCGTTTGTTGTTGTGTATGCTATTGGCCACCGCTCTTATGAGTCAACAATCAAAGTTAGCATGGGGGGCGGGTTCTCGCCACAAAAAGATTCGCAGGATTTCTTTTTGTCCTGGCTTGATTAATGATTTGGCCGAGCCCCGCCTATTGTCTCAGGGCGAGCCGGAATTTCAGGACGTGGTCGCATACATGCAAAAGTGGTGTAAGGAACTGGGCACGGAGGTGGAGGGGGATGGGGTCGTGGTTCTTCCGCATGAGCAAGGACTTTAAGGGTAAGGAGGTTTCGGGCCGATGGAAACAGCCAGGACGATTTTGAGGATATCTGCTTTAGCCATGGTTGCCTCTATGGTTTGGCTGCCGTGGACGCTAATTTCGGTAGTCCCGTTCGAGCCGGCCTCTGCGTACGCCGCTGCAGGAAGGTTACAAGAGACCGATTACCAAAGAGAGGCGAGACTACTGGAAGGTGCAAAAAAGGAAGGAAAACTGGTTTTTTGGGAATCAGGATCCGCAAAGGAGTGGGAACAGGTCTTTAGTAAGTTTCGACAGAGGTACGGCTTCCTCACCACTGAATTCTGGCGGGGTAGCGACGCAGGTATCCTGCAAAAGATCGTTTCCGAGGCCAGGGCGGGAGTTTATAACGTGGATATTTCGGGCGCCGAGATCGATATCCTATCAGAGCTGAAGAAAGCTGGGGTCGTGAAGAGATACGATTGGCCCAATACCAGGGATTGGTCTCCGCAGCATAAAGATCGCGAAGGATACTGGATTGCCCGGAACATCCTCGCTACCGTGGTGACCTATAATACCAGTCTCGTTTCTCCCGCTGAGGCGCCCAAAAGCTGGGACGATCTTTTGAACCCGAAATGGAAAGGTTCGATCTCGATGGACAAGGATGGCGGCGAGTGGGTGCTCATGATGTGGGCCGCGTGGGGAAAGGAGAGGACTGTCAATTATCTCAAGACCCTCGCTAAGAACAATATTGTCATGGGAGCGGGGGCAACCGCGCGGACTGAGCTGCTTGCGGCCGGCGCGTACAAGATGGACCTGCGCCTCAACCTCAATCGCATCCTGGACTATCAGAAGAAAGGCGCGCCGCTGGAGTGGGTGAGAACCGATCCCATTCTCGCAAAAGGGACCCCGATATTCATCGCGGAGCGGGCTCCGCACCCTAACGCCGCCATCCTCTTTGCCGACTGGTTCACGTCGCTCGAAGGGCAGCAGGTGTACTATGAGGCGTCGGGAAAACTCCTTCCGGACCCGAGAATCAAGAGCAGGATGACCGAAGCCCTCAAAGGACAGAAGGTCGTGTTGACTCCGGCCGAGATGACGGAGCATGGTAACGAAGCCCATGTGATTTTCCGCGACATCTTTTTGAAATAGGAGCGCCCGCCGAAATTTGGGAAGCCGGCAATGGCAGCAATTGGATGACTGCACAAAAAGGGGGAACTATGAGCAACGATAGTGAAGTCATGATTTACGCCGTTGGCGATGTCGGTCCCAGGCGGATTGAATATGGTGAGCCAATTGAATCACTCTTTGCCGAGGTCAAAGAGAAGCTCAGAGAGGCTGATATTCGCCTCTGCCAACTCGAGCGCACTTTTTCCACGAAAGGGTGGCTTCAATACAGAACGCGCCCAACTACCTATAAGTCACGGGTCCATCCTGATAATGTAAAATGTCTTGTTTACGCGGGCTTCGATCTCGTGACCCACGCAAGCAATCACTGCTTCGACTACGGCCCCGAGGCACTGGTTGACAGCATCGAGGTGCTGCGGCGAAACGGCATCGAGGTCGCTGGCGTGGGGAAAAATATCGAGGAGGCGCGGAGGCCGGTCATCATAGAGCGCAAGGGGACCCGGGTGGCCTTTTTAGACTACAACTCGGTTCTTCCCGAGGAATACGAGGCGCGGGAGGACAAGCCGGGATGCGCGCCGATTAAGATTGCGACCTATTATGAGCAGCAGGAATACGAGCCCGGAACTCCACCGAAAGTGATCACGATACCGCGCGAAGATCATGTGGCGGCGATGGAGAAAGATATCAAGCGGGCCAAAGAGCAGGCCGATGTGGTCGTGGTATCATTTCACTGGGGGATCCATTTCATTGCCGGAGCGCTTGCCGATTATCAGTTGGCCGTCGGCCACCGGGCTATTGACGCGGGAGCCGATCTTATCCTGGGCTCCCATCCGCACATCATCAAGGGCATAGAGATTTACAAGGGCACGGTTATATTCTACAGTTTGGGGAATTTCGCTGAGGAAAGCCCGCACCATCTGAAGCTGCCGCCAGGCATATATGAAAAGAGAATGTCCAAAATATATCGCCGCGGGGAGCAAGAGATATCGGCGAGATACGGGGGTCCCCACGATAAGCATTACGCTATAGTGGCTCGGTGCCTGATTAAAGGAAAGAGTTTAAGCAGGGTTTCGTTTGTTCCTGTATGGATCAACGAACGCTCAGAGCCGCGATTTGTTACTAGGGGTGAGCCTGAGTTCCAGCAGGTGGTGGATTATGCGAAAAAGTGGAGCAAGGAGCTGGGCACGGAACTGACGGTATCGGGTGACGAGGTTGTGGTTTGGCCGCAGTGAAGCAGGGAATGTTAGGGAAGCAGTAAGGATTTCATCGAGAGGTGAGGTCTAAGAAAGGAGGCTTCATACAATGAAGAGACGACATACTTATGGGCTCGCGATCCTAATCGCAGCCGGCGCCATATTCATGGGTTCTATGATCGGGCTTACGGAAATTCAGGTCACAGTCGCCGCCATGTCTCCGGCCGTCGAGACCGAAAAACAGAAAGAGGCGAGGCTCATCGAGAGCGCGAAGAAAGAAGGAAAGGTGATCTTCTGGAATCAGGGCCAAGCAAAGGAGATGCAACCCGTCCTGGCCAAATTCCGACAAAGGTATCCCTTTCTCCAGGTCGACTATTGGAGAGCCGACGAGTCCGTCCTTCGGGAGAAGCTGCTCTCCGAGGCGCGGGCGCGCGTTTATAACGTCGACGTTTCGGGCGCCGAGATCGATTTCATATTGGAGCTGAAGAAGGCCGGCCTCATGAAAAAATACGATTGGCCCAACACGAGGGACTGGTCCCCGCAGCACAAAGATCGCGAAGGATACTGGATTGCGCGGAACATCCTTCCGACCGTGGCTGCGTACAATACGAATCTCGTCTCGCCCGCCGAAGCGCCCAAAGGCTGGGAAGATTTTTTGAACCCAAAATGGAAAGGCTCGATCTCTATGGACAGGGCTGGCGGCGAGTGGGTGCTGATGCTGTGGGCCGCATGGGGTAAAGAGAAGACTACAAATTATCTTAGAACCCTCGCTAAGAACAATCTTGTTTTGGCGACAGGGGCAACCGCCCGGACCGAGATGCTTGCGGCTGGCGCGTACAAGATGGACCTGCGCCTCAACCTCAATCGCATTCTGGACTACCAGGAGAAAGGCGCGCCGATGGAGTGGGTGAGAACTGATCCCATTGTAATGAAGGGCACCCCGATATTTATCGCGGAGCGCGCTCCGCACCCCAACGCCGCCCTGCTCTTCGCCGACTGGTTCACGTCGCTCGAAGGGCAGCAGGCCTACTATGAAGCTTCGGGGAAACTCCTTCCGGAACCGAGAATCAAGAGCCGAATGACCGAAGCGCTGAAGGGGCAAAAGGTCGTGCTGTTTCCGGCTGAGATGGCGGTCCACGGCAACGAGGCCGATAACATCTTTCGCGATCTCTTTCTCAAATAGTCCACAAAAGGGGGAACGATGAGCAACAACGGAGAGGTCATTATTCATGCTGTCGGCGATGTCGGTCCCCGGCGGATCGAGTATGGCGACCCGCCGGAATCACTTTTTGTCAACGTGGTAGATAAGCTCGGGAAAGCCGACATTGTTCTCTGCCAGCTCGAGCGCAATTTCTCAACCAAGGGAGGGCTTCAATACAGGGCTCACCCGGGATGGTACGCGCGCGTTCATCCGGACAATGTAAAGTCGCTCCTCTACGCCGGGTTTCATCTCGTCACAAACGCCAGTAACCACTGCTTTGACTACGGTCCTGAGTCGCTCCTGGAGTCAATCGAGGTGCTGCACGCCAACGGCATCGAGGTGATTGGCGTCGGCAAGAACCTGGAGGAGGCCAGGAGGCCAGCAATTATAGAGCGTAAGGGGACCAGGGTGGCTTTTTTGGACTACAACTCGGTTCTTCCCGATGAATATGAAGCGCGAGATGAAAAAGCCGGGTGTGCCCCGATCAAAGTATCGACCTATTTTGAGGCGCAGGAGTACCAGGCGGGCACACCCCCTAGGGTCATCACGATTCCTCGAGAAGAGGACGTTGTCGCCATGGAGGGGGACATTAGGCAGGCAAAGGCGACGGCAGATGTGGTTGTGGTGTCGATGCACTGGGGGATACACCACATTCCGGGGATGTTGGCTGATTATCAATTTACGGTCGGCCACAGGGCTATCGATGCGGGGGCGGATCTGATCTTGGGCACCCATGCCCACCTGATTAAGGGAATCGAGATCTACAAGGGCAAGGCGATCTTCTTCAGCCTCGGGAACTTCGCCGAGGAGACGCCTCACCATCTCTCGCCTCCTCCCGGAGCCTTCCACTCCAGCACGAGCCCGAAATACGGCTACGGGAAACATTTGCCGGGAGTCCGGGACAATGCGCAAGGGGATCGCAGATATTCAATGATGGTCAGGTGCGTGATCAAAAACAAAGCGATCCAGTGGCTATCGTTTTTTCCCGTTTGGATCAACCAAAATGCCGAGCCTCGGTTTCTCAGCCCGGATGAGCCCGGTTTCCAGCAGGTCGTGGACTATATGGCCAAATGGTGCGGGGAGCTGGGGACGGAATTGAAAGTCTCCGGTGACGAGGTGATTGTATGGCCACAGTGACAAACGCCTTAGCGGACAGCCTGGATCACTGCTTCTAGCTGAAATTCTAGCAAATAGATGATGGACCGAAAACCTCGCTTGGACACGCTGTTCTTGGTTTGTACGACAGCACTGGTGGTCTACCTTGTGCTGGCACCTCTTGTCATGCTCATCTGGAACAGCTTGAAGACCACGCCTCCTGGTGTGCCTGGACCACTCACTCTCGCTAATTTCACCAACGCTTACTTGGATCCTACCCTCTATCCGCTTATCGCTAACAGTTTTATATATGCAGGCGGAGGCACTCTGATTGCTTTCTTCATCGCCTTTGCTATGGCTTGGTTGGTCGAGCGCACAAACGCGCCCTTGCGAGATCTGGCGTATGTAATCGCGATAGTCGCCACCATTATCCCGGGCATGATCGCTTCTATTGCCTGGATTATGCTCCTCCACCCTCGCAATCGGAGGTCTGCGAAGCGTGCCGGTTATGTTCCTAATGCTAGCGGGAGCACTGCGGTCTATGGATCCTTCCCTGGAAGAGTCTGCAGCCACATGCGGATCTGGCAACTCTGCCACCATGCGACGTATTACCTTGCCGCTTATGTTGCCAGCTACAGCGGCAGCCTTGATTTACAGTTTTATCAATTCCGTGGACGCCTTTGAGGTTCCGGCCATAATAGGTCTTCCGGCAAAAATTCATGTATTTGGCACAAAGATCTACCTCGCCATGCATCAGTCTCCGCCCGACTACGGGCTGGCAGCCGCGCTCGGTATTACTGTCTTGGTTATCACTGTTATCGGAACATTATTCTATCAGCGCGTCCTGATTAAAAGCGAGAGGTACGTAACAGTCACGGGTAAGGGCTACAAACCTCGACCTATAGACCTCGGTAAGTGGCGGTATCTAGGGACTGCGTTCCTTTTTAGCTTTTTATTCCTGGACGTAGTTCTCCCCATGTTAGCTCTTGTTTGGGCTTCACTCCTTCCATATTACCAAGTGCCATCGATGAGGGCATTCCGCTCCCTGTCCCTCGTTAGCTATCTCAATGCATTGAAATATCCTGGCGTTTTGGATTCTGCAAAAAACAGCCTTCTGCTTGCTATCCTTGGCGGGTGCATCACCATGTTTCTTGCTGCCGTAATTTCTTGGATCGTAGTCCGTTCTAGGGTCCCGGGCCGGAGGATATTGGATTTCCTGGCATTTACTCCGATTGCCATACCTGGAATCGTTATGGGGCTGGCTTTAATGTTCCTATATCTCAACCTACCGATTCCTATCTACGGAACATTATGGATTCTTCTCATCGCCTTTGTAACAAAGTACATGCCTTGGGCCACGAGAAGCACCAACACAGCCCTCCTCCAAATCCATAAGGAGTTAGAAGAAGTATCGGAAGTGAGCGGCGCCTCGTGGTGGCAAACCTTTAGGCGCATACTGACGCCTCTCCTAGTCTCTGCTTTCGCTTCCGGTTTCATATATATTTTCTCCCATGTTGTGAGGGAGATTTCGACGGCCATCCTGCTGTATTCTCCGAAGAGCAACCTGCTTTCGATTATCATATGGGAGCTTTGGCAGGCGGGCACGATCGCGGAAGTGGGAGCAGTCTCGGTGATTTTGGTCCTGCTCCTCGCTATCGTAACCTTCATCGGACGAAAACACCTGGGGCGGGTCTCTATCTCATAAGAGAGAACAATTCTGGACTGCCTGTAGACCAACCTGCGTTACTGCTTCATAGGCAGGATGATTTGGATCTGGATCGGGTTTTTTTCAGCAGGTCCTTATCTTGAAGGTGACGAATATGCCCAGATTTCAAGAGATCGTGACGAGCGGTGAGAAAGTGCTCAATCCTACTTCCAGAAAAGTTCCCCGTATATCTTGGCGATTTCCCTGCTTTGCAGGGCGATGTCCGCAGGGGTCGGCGCCAAATTGAGTCCTTTCAGGACTTCGGTCAACCTTGTTTTAAGCGCTGGGTGCGGCATCATGGTGCCCGTCGCGTCATGATACGCCTTCTGTCCTTCCAGCGAGGTGAACCAGTCTGCAAACAGCACCGCCGCGTTCGGATGCGGCGCCCGCTCCGCGATGAACATGGGCGTGCCCTTCGATATGATCGGATCGGCTCTCACCCATTCGATCGGGGCCCCCTTTCCCTGGTACTCCAGCACGTCGCTCAGATTGATGCGCATGTCGATCTTCATCGCGCCCGCCGCCAACAGTTCCGCTCTTGCGTTGTGTCCGGCTCCGACGACCGGCTTGTTCTTGGCGAATTCCTTGAGGTAGCTGGCGGTCTTTTCCTTCCCCCAGGCAGACCACAACATCATCGCCCAGTCGAAATCCTTCGGTATGGAAATCTCGCCTTTCCATTTCGGGTTCAGCAGGTCCGACCAGCCCTTAGGAGCTTCGGCTGGAGGAATGGATTGGGTATTGTATACCGACACCGCCACAAGGACGTGGCGCGCGACCCAATATCCTTCGGAGTCCCGGTAGCGGCCGGGAGCCCAGTCCCGCGTGTTGGGCCAGTCGTGTTTTTTCATGAGCCCGAGCTTTCTCGCCTCGATGATGTCTTCCAGGTCGGCGCCGGTGATGTCGACGTTGTAGACGCCCGCCCTTGCCTCCGAGAAGACCTTCTCCCGGACCTCCGATCCCCCCGCTCGCCACAATTCCGTCTTGATGAAGGGATACTTCTGCCGGAACTTCCCCAGCACCTGCTCCAAATGCCTCGCCGCCCCCGGAGTCCACCAAATCACCTTCCCCTCTCGCTTTGCCCCCTCGACGAGCCGGGCTTCTCTCTGCTGCGCCGTCTCTTGCGAGAGCGCCATCGAATCTGGCATAAATATCCATGCGGCGGGGATCGCGACCGCGAATGCGGCCGCTGCGAGCCCGCGAGCCAGCCGCGATCCGGAATGCGGGCAATGTTCGACTCTGTCCATTTTCCAGCCTCCTGTTAAGATGGCCTCGCCACACCTCACGGCCACAAGCTACATACTCGATCTGCTCCGGATCTGTCAATCGGCTGCCGTCACGGATTCGGGCGGCCGGGGACCAGGATCTCCGTAAGGCGCCGAACATCCGTCAGCGCTTCCAGCCTCTCCACCGATTGCATGATCTCCTCCGCCTGCCCTCTCTCGAACGTAGAGGAGGTCAAGTCGAGGAACTTGTCCACCAGGGCCTCTTTATTCACTTCGGCAACCGTGAGATTCGTATCGACCACATCGCGGGAAAGACTCCCCCCGTCCCTGAGCTTGACCGTTATCTTCCCCATCCCCGAGAATCTCTCCCTTCTCACCACCTTGCACCGCCGGAGCAAAGATTGTATCGCCGGATCCGCAATGCTCTCCTCCGAAAAATCCCGGACCCCGGGTCGCCCTCTGTATAACGCCACCACCACGGCGTAGGGGATGCTGTATTGCGCGGCCATGACGCCCTGGACCTCGAGCGCGACTCGACGCCGGTTCAGGATATCTTTTCCGCGATAACGCTTACCGCCCTCGATGACGATTCCACATACGTTTTCGGCATGGGCAAAGACCTCTTGGTTCCCGTCGTGAAGCGCCGCGGCCGCATCGATGTGGGGATGATTGGTTCCGGCGCAAGGATAACGCTTGAGATAGAATTTCTCCGTATAGAATCTCTCTCCTAACCCCTCGAGCAGCTTTTCGAGCGCAACGCGCTCGCCGAACGTGCGACAAAAGCCGAGATCCCCTTCGAAGATTGTCTTCGCCCCCGTGACGCCCGCCCGTGCCAACAGAGAGGCCAGGATGCCAGATTCCGACGCTCTCCCAGCGAAGACTCTCTTCTCCATCGTGCCTCTGTAAAATTCACAGAGTCCGGTGGGAAAATTACCCGCGAGCCCGAGCGCGGAGGTCAGGCAGGCCGTGTCCAGCCCGAGAATCTTGCCGGCGGCGACAGCGGAGCCGAAGGCACCCAGCGTCCCCGTTGTGTGATGGCCATGGTCCGATATGTGCGGCATCGCCATGGCCAGCCGCGCCAGAACCTCGTAGCCGCAAACGATGGCCGTGATCAGCGTGCGACCGTCAATCCCCTCCCTCTCGCCTGCAG
The DNA here is from genome assembly GCA_016193465.1 of Deltaproteobacteria bacterium. Classification (GTDB taxonomy): domain Bacteria; phylum Desulfobacterota; class Binatia; order UBA9968; family UBA9968; genus UBA9968. The sequence continues at coordinate 11,109 of JACPSE010000207.1, read as the reverse complement.
CTATGGCAGCCGGAATCACGACACAACCCGAGTGCACGCCGCGGTAGTGGTCGTCCAGCTCGAAGCCATGGGCGAAGGTGCCGTTGACCAGAGCAGAGTGCATAGCGGGCGCCCTGCGCCTCGTGAAGTAGATGGAGCTTTCCTCTCTGCCGCCCAGCTCGCCGACCGTTTTTGCGACGGCTTTGCCCCAGGTCGTAGTCGCGCCGAACGAAGCCACTCCCAAATGGTCCAGCACGAGATCTTTCGTCTTGGAAACAATAGAGGGAGGGATGTGGTCGAATTCGAGGCCGGATACGAACTCTGCAATGCCTTCGCTTATCGTTTTCATCATCGATCCAGATCCGCGATTTTCCCGATCCGAAAGCTTGGATAAGACATTGGATACGCATCCCATATAGCACGGCCGCCTCCGGCGCTCAAGGCGCCGGGTCGTTACATTACATTGACACACTGCATGCTCGTATGTTTTGATAGCCAAGCCAGAAATCCACACACTGTAGGAGGGAAACAGATGAGCATAACTGAAGCGGTGGCGCGCTGGATCGTCGAGACGAACTACGAGGACATCCCCGAGGACGCCAAGCGAGCAGCCGCCGTCGCGAGCTTCGACGCGATGGGCTGCATGCTGGCGGGGTCGGTGCAGCCGCTGGGAAAAATCATGCTCGGCTACATCCAGGAGCTCGGCGGCTCGCCACAGGCTGCCATCGTGGGCGCGGGACAGCGGACCTCCGCAGCGCACGCCGCTTTCGCCAACGGCACGTTCGGCCACGCGCTCGATTACGACGACAGGGGGATGCTTTCGCATGCCGCGTCCATTCTTTTGGCCGCGCTGGTGGCGCTCGGGGAAAAGAGGGACGCGTCCGGAAAGGATATTCTCGAGGCCAACGTCATCGGCCGCGAGGTGGGACACGCTTTGAGCAGGGGGCTTCATAGCGTCGCTTTCCATAAAATGGCGGTGTTCGGGCGCATAGGTGCCGCCGTGGCGTGCGCCAAGCTGCTGCGCTTGGATGTGAAGCAGATTCAGATGGCCCTGGGCATCGCCGGGTCTATGGCTTCCGGGGTGAGCTACAATCACGGGACGATGACGAAGCCGCTCCACGCGGGCCTGGCCGCGCGCGACGGCGTGATGGCGACGGAGATGGCGGCGAGGGGATGGACCGCCGGGGACCGCATTCTGGAGCATCCCGCCGGCTTTATGGCGAGCTTCTGCGGCGACGCGGACGAGGTGTGGGGATTGGTGAAAGACCTCGGGAAGCCCTACCGCGTGCAGGATGCCGTCGGCATCAAGAAATATCCCTGCGGCGGCGCGAATCACCGCGTGATCGACGCGCTGCTGGCGTTGATGGAGGAGCACTCGTTTGATTACCGGGATGTCGAGGAAGTCGAAGTGCCGCAAAGCTACCAGTCCCATTATGCGATGATCGCGAAGCCCCGCACCGGGTTGGAGGCGAAATTCAGCATGGTATACATTCCGGCCGCCACGCTGGTGCAGGGGTATATCGACATCAACACCTTCACCGAGGAGCGGATTCGGGACCCTCGTATCCAGGAAACCATGGAGAAAGTGCGAGTGCGCGTCATTACGCTCTGGGAAGTAGGGCTGGACCGCGCGGAGTCGCGCTGGCCCGGAGGATCGACGGGGCACACCAACAGGGCCGTCCAGGTGCGCCTGAAGAACGGAAAGGTTCTCAGCAAGAATATCCCCCCGGACGAAGTGCTCGGAGAGCCCAAGAACCCGTGGCCGTTCGAAAACATCCGGGCGAAGTTCGAGCGCAACGCGCGCCTGGCGCTGCCGGAAGAAAAAGCAGCCGAGGCCGCGAAGGTGTGGGCGGCCCTGGAGGACATCAAGGAGATACGCGAGGCTATGAGGTGCGTTATACCTGCTGAAGAAAAGGGGTAGTTGAGCCCTAGTTCCTGCAACTCATCCAGATAGGGCTCCACGGCATGCTGCTGAACTGCTGACTCCATGGTGTTTCCCCCAATGTAAGGCTGGATACCGTGCTTCCTCAGAAGTGCGAGCTTTTTCAGGACTAAGTCCCGGGACTGGAACATCATCGTGTGGGTCACCTTATCCATTGAGCACCCCATTCCACAAGATCCTCGATCCAGTGCGTGCCAGCAACAGCGTGCTTGTAATCACCTTCCAAGACCATCGTCAACCCATTAGTCCTGGGTTTGCGGGTCCTTTCGGGTATCGCAGGAAACCGAAGATTCTTTTCTCTTCTGACATATCACCCCTCCAAGCTGTGCCCCTCGCCTCCCACCATGCAGGCGATGGCCTCGCGAATTTTCTTCACTTCCACAATCTTTGACCAGAGCCGAACCGCTTCCTCGACCTTCTCCGTGGGCAAAGCCAGGCTCGCGTTGGATTCAAACTTGGCCCGAACATTCTCGAAGCCCCATGGATTCTGGGGCGAACCCAGCATTTCCTTAGGCGAGATAGTCTTGGTGAGCAGCCGGCCATCCTTCAGCCGTATCCGAACGCCCCTTCCCGTAAAACCAGTCGAGCCGGTGGGCCACTTGCGAGAGATCCTGTCCTCCCACTCCTCCCATCTGCTTAAAAGCCGAACGCGCACTTTATCCATCGCCTCCTGAATACGAGGGTCCCGCACCCGGTCATCGGTAAACGTGTCAATATCCACCTTCCCTTGAACTAACGCAGCGGCCGTGGTGTAGACAATGCTGAACTTGCCTTCCAGTCCGGTGCAGGGTTTCCCATAAAGCACGTAATGCGACTGATAAGACTGCTGAACTTCGATCTCTTCTACGTCTCGGTAATCAAAGTGATGCTCCTCCATCAACGAGAGAACACTATCCAACGTCGGGTGGTTGCCTCCGCCACACGGATACTTTTTGATGGTGATCGCGTCATGAGTGATAAAAGGTTTCCCCAAACTCTTTACATCCCCAGACACGTCTGCTCCCTTGCCACAGAAGGTAGCGATCAGTCCCACAGCGTGCTCAACGATGTCCTCTCCGGCAGTCCAGCCCTGCGCAGCTAGCTCTGCGGCCATCAGCCCATCCCGCGCAGCCAACCCAGCATGGAGGGGCTTGGTCATCGTCCCATGGTTGCTCACGAGCCCTGAGGCCATAGAGCTAGCAATCCCCAGGGCCATCCGAATTTGTCTCTCATCGAGGTGAAGAAGCTTGGCGCAGGCCGATGTAGAGGCCATCCGTCCAAACACAGCCATTTTATGGAAGCCGCGTGAGTTGGGATAAGAGGAAGCCAGCTTAGTTCCCACCTCACAGCCGACCACATAGGCCTCGATCAGGTCTCTTCCGGAGACGTCCATTTTCTCGCCTAGGGCAAGCAGGGCGGGAAAGAGAACACAAGAGGGATGGGAAAAGGCACCGCTATCATCGTAATCCAAAACATGGCTGAGGGTCCCGTTGCCTAGGGCAGCATTACAGGCTGAGGTACGAAAGCCTCTAGGCAATACTGTAGCCTCCGCTCGCCCCCCAAGCCCTTCGATATATCGAGTAAAAATCCTGCCGTGGGGTTGGACGGATCCCGCTAGCAACACCCCAAGACAGTCAAAGCAGACCTCCTGGGCCATTTTTACCGCGTCGGAAGGAATGCTTTCGTAGTTTGTCTCTCTAATCCAACGAGCGACCGCTTCTGTAGGACCCATGCGTACCTCCTATTGCGGTGAGCGATCAGAACCACCTGATTAAACAAACGCTACCTTACCTAAGGTTCTTGGCATGAGCCCAGCACGCAGACCTTCCATCATCTATTTTTATTGCTTCACGAGGGATGCTGTCGTAATTAGTCTTGCTGATCCAATGGATGGTGGCTTCCGTGGGAGTCATGCTTGCCCCTTAAAACCTCCACGCTGGATTTGGCTCAAGGAAAAAACTATTATAGCAATTAACAAAATGATCACGGAGAAGCAAGGCGAAGAGGCGGTTTCCGAAATCGAGCAATGGGCTAACCGCATCACGAGGTCAACGGACGCGAAGGTCCAGGCCTCGGTCTATTACGACGCTGACTCCAACACTTACATTCTCCGCCTCGCTAAAGAGAGTCGGGTCCTGCTGTTTCGCCTGTCCGAGGCTCAGGTTCAAACACGCGAACGGGAAGAGGAATGTGAAAAGATTCTGAAGCGGAAAATTAGGGACCTGTCGAGTTAACTCTCACCTGCGGTCTCAAACACTTCGGCCGCGGGGCCCCCTGAGTTTGAGCTAAAAGAAAATCATCGTGATCTTCGCCTGGAATCAATTAGGACGGTGGCGTGTTCGTATGATGGGGTTAACTTTGCTCGGAGGGCTCCTTCAATAATTTCCTAATAGCAGCTCCCAACTCCTTGTAGGTAAAGGGCTTGGCGATATAACCGTCACAGCCGCCTGCCAAACATTTCTCCCGGTCGCCTGGCAAAGCCTTAGCAGTTGCCGCCAAAATAGGGATGGTTTGAGTCTTAGGATTTTTTCGTATACGAGATGCCGCTTGGAGTCCGTCCATTTTAGGCATCCGGATATCCATGACAATCAAGTCGGGAAGCCCGGAGGCGGCTCTTTCTACCGCCTCTAAGCCGTTTTTTGCAACCGTAACCTCATAACCAAGAAACTCCAATTGCTGTTGCATAAGGTCAATTGTCGCCGGCTCATCTTCTACTAAGAGGATTCGTCTCTTCATAAGCAGCCCAGATGAGGAATTAAGAATTCTTGATATCGTCGGCCACGAAGGTGGGTGATCATGCGGTCGAGGCCATTTTTTGCGGGTTACTTTGTAGAACGCTCTGGAGCACCTCTCCAAAAACCTTAGAAGGAGTGGGTTTGATTAAGAATCCCGCCATGCCGGCTTCGATAGCCTTATCTCTGTAACTTTGCTCTCTCCAAGCCGTGTACGCAATGACAGGTATGTTTGCTGTTTTGGGATTCTGTTTAAGCCGGACTGTCGCCTCAATGCCGTTTATCCCTGGAAGGCCCAGATCCATGATGACCACATCTGGCCCCTGGGCCAAGACTTTTTCTATTGCCTCTTGGCCATTTGCCGCCTCAATGGTCTCATAACCCATGTGGCCCAACTGAAAAACCAAGATCTCCCGGGCATCCGGATGATCTTCAACAATCAGGACTTTTACCGGCATGTTGAATTTCTCTAGGTAGAATTATACGAAAGGCGCTCCCTTTACCTACTTCACTTTCGATCTCTATCCTCCCTCCCAACAGGCGTACTAGTTTTTCACTTAACGCCAATCCCAATCCCATTCCCTGGTAAGGGCGAGTCTCAGAGGCATCGACCTGACGGAAAGCGTCAAAAATGATTTGCCGGGACTTTCTACTGATGCCGATCCCGGTATCGGCAACCGTGATCTCCACTGCATCGCCCCGCGAACAGGCACTAAGGACGATTTTCCCCTGCGGCGTGAACTTTACGGCATTATCCAGGAGGTTGTTCAAAATCTTTTCCAATCTATTCTTGTCGGTCTCGATTTTGGGGAGTGAAGGAGAAATTCTCTTGTGCAACACGAGGGAATGGTCTTTAATCAATGTCTCCCACTTTTGCGCCAGGCCATTGAGAAAGCCTTTTAGATCGATCGCCTCCCGCTTGATCTCCATAACGCCTGCTGAGAAGCAGGCAAGATCCAAAAGGTCGTCAACCAACTTCAACATGTGACGACTGGCATCCATGGCCTTGTTCAAACAGTAGCACTCCTCCTCCCCGATGTTTCCCCTCGCCCCGTCGAGCAGCAGGGAGAGGTAACCGCCGATGATATGTAAGGGAGTGCGAAGCTCGTGGGAGATAGTGGCAAGAAACCGTGATTTGAGAAGCTCGAATTCTATATGCCCCGAGGGGTTGTGATTGTTAGTGGTTTTGCCTATTTGCGGTACGCCCCTTATGGTCTTGACTTTCTTGGCCAGGATCATGTGATGTTGCAGGCCTCTCAGGGAGAGCCTCAGAAAGGATAGGTCCCTCATCGGCGCCAGACCGCTATGGCCACAAGGCGGGCTTCTCAATGGGCCTGCTGGTATACGAGGCTGTTTGTGCGTTCTTGCTGTTATGGGAGTTATCATACGACTCTCTAGGGGCTAATCGTCCGGTTATTACTTTCCATGACAAGAGAGTGGTTGGGAATCAGGATTTGATACACCGCAAGTTTTTGTCGGATGTTCATAATCGTCTTGCTATAGCTTTCATTTTGAACGAGTACCCCTTGATTGTAATGATCGAAAAAGAACGGGATGAAATCGCTTTTCCTTGTATTTTTCCGGCTAAGCTCGCGCCAAAAGTTCAGCATCTCCACGCCTATTCTTATGTTCTTCTCCGCGTTAAAAAGATCCTCCCTCTCCTTCACCCGATGTCTCCCCACATAGTACCAGTTGATACCCATGAGACCGTAATCGCCGGTGGGCGAGATAGCCTGAGGGTTGAATCCCGATTCCTGCCAAATGATCGAGACCACATCAAGGGGATCAAGTTCGAAGACGGTAGCATGCTTCACTACAAGTACAGCGTAATTGTACGCTAATTCTTCGTTCAGCCCCTTAATTTTAAAGCTCTCGATCGCCTTTTTGGTTTCTAACACCTTGAGGTCGAAATCCGTTATCCTCAGATACTCGCCGCGCCTGTACTGGTTAAGAAGACCTCGCAGGGAGTGGAAGTAAAAAAAGGTCGGCAAAAGGAGCAGAGAGAGACCACCCAAGAGTAGGGCACAATAGGACTTTGGCCTCATGAGAAATTTCGCTTTCTCTGCCTTTATCTCCAAGTCGCCCAACCCGCTCTTCATCCACTAGGAAGACGCATCTCCCCCAGTGCCGTGCGCACGTAGCACTTTTCCTCGAAGGACTCAAACACCCTGATGAGATGTGGAACGTTATAGCCCAGGTCGTCGAGGGCCATGGCAACGTCCTCGGCATCGATAATCGCCACTCGGGTACTTACAGGCAAGAAAAGGAAGAAATTCGGATCTGTCTCTTTTATACTCTTCATATCTCTAACCCCATGTCAGCAAAATTGTGGAGATATTTTCACCCTTGGGTCATCCTATTTCTATCAAGACTGTCATGTCTTTCGCTTCCGGCTTTTCCTCCTTACAAGGAAGTATACGCCGTTTAGCTTCTCAATCTTGCCCTGCCGTAAAAGAGAGCCGACCAGTCCCACAAGCGACCTCCAGTTGACACCCAAAAAATTCCCTAGATCGCGGAGCTTCATACCCTCGGGATGTTTTTTAAGGACGGCAAGGATTTCTACTTTGATAGCGTCCTTATCTTCATCTTCTGTCATGGGCTCCCGGCAATTCTTGCCTCATTCATGGAGCGCGAATCTCAATGGACCCATTTCTCTTCCGCCTCGCGGTAATCAAAGCCACAGGCGGTAAGGAGATCCTGCTTAGACTCACAGTACCGCATATTTTATCTGCTCTTCCCGCTCTTCTTTCGCAGCCGCACTTCCAAGATACCGTTGTGGCAGGTTGCCTTCAGGGAACCGGCGTCTACCTCGGAACTCAGTTCGATTTCCTTCCTATACCCCATCCGGGCATCAGGTCGCGTAAAGAGGGAAAGAACTCTGTCCTGGATTTTTAACTCCAGATCATTGAGGCCGACGCCGGGGACCTCAGCCACAATCACGATTTCCTGCGGCTCGTCAAAGACGTCCACCGTTGGCGCCACCACCTCGGGAGGTTTGGGGGTTTTTGGCGCCGGGTGCTGTCTGCGCGGCCATGCCCCTGTTCCGATGTGGTATTCTCTCTCTCCCAAGACGCCCCGGGTTCTCACACGCCCGCTGATATTTGCCCCCTCTCTCTGCCATTCCTCATCTGTCAGGACTTCTTTGCCGCCAGCCCGTTTGAGCTTCTCCCGCAGCTCGTGCAGCCGGTCCCTCACCTCCTCGGGGGAGGAGAGGAGCTTGCCGAGGTCTATCTTAAGACCGAAAATATCAACTGCTCCACCGATCACTTGAGAGAGGTCAAACTCTTTGTCGCCTTTTTTCATCGTTCCGTCAGACTCTCTTTCTTGAACGTTCTTTCCTACCATCTCTGGGTGCCTGGCAGGCTTCTAACTGCTCAACCCTTTGCTTCAGAGCCTCAATCTCTTCTCCCTTTCCATTCTCTCTTGCCTTAGAGGAAAGAAAGGGATCCAGTTGCCACCAGTCAATTCCCATCTCCTTGGCCTTATCCACGGAAGCGATCACCAGGCGGAGCTGGAGCGTGAGGAGTTCGATGTCTAATAGCTTGATCCTGATATCCCCGGCGATGACCACTCCCTTGTCCAGTACCCTTTCCAGGATATCGGCCAGGTTGGTGGCCTGCGTCCCATGGATAATCGCTCCTCTTTCCATCCTTAACTCTCGCAATCTTAATCGATCAGCTTCCCCAAAGGGCCGAGATCGAGGTTGAGATCGTCAATCCCGAAGTGCTCTTTTAGCTCTTCCATCCGCTTCTCCAGCTTCATGAGCGTAGCCCCCAATCTCTCTATCTCTCCCGGGCTGAGAGAGTCGCCTTCCATCCTGCGGATGGCCTGCCTCTCCAGCAGTTGCCTAATCAGCTCAATGAGGGAGAGAACCAGCTTGGCCAGACCCTGCTCTACCTTCTCTGGTTCCAGGTTCAACCGGGAAGGCCAAGGGCTTCTGCTTCCTCTGAGGAAGCGCGCAATATCTTCTATCTCGCTCGCCTGGAGATCAGGCTCCATAAACTTTTTCTCCTGTGCTAAAAGTCTTTGTCCGCTGCCTTTTCACCGTTTCTACGGAGGCAATAAGGAGGCTCAAGCCCACGTATAGAAGGTCGATGCCCGCTACGGAGATCATGATATCGCCGGTCAGCACCGCCCCTTTGTTGAGAACCCTGTCTAGGACCTCCGCCAGGGAGACCTGCCGACCGCACAGGCGGGTCTGCTGGCTGGCAGAGGTGTCGGGGCTGCTGATCTCGTCTTGCGCAATCACAGGACTCAGGCGGCCTCATCTATCTCTTTTTTGTACTCCTCAATCTCTTCCAACCTTCTGACCAGTCCCTCTTCCTTTTTTTCGAACTCTACTTCGGTAATCTTCCCGCTCTCAAGGTTCTCGTACAGCTCTCTGAGGTCACGCCTCACCTCCTCCTCATTCATAAGCTCCCTTTGAGCCTGTTCCAGGATGTTTTCCGCAATAAACAAAACAAAGCTATCAATTAAAAATGCCATAACTCCCTATAGTCCTAGCCATTAGCTCTCAGCCTTCAGCTTTCAGCCTCCTGAAGAGAGGGAACCGACCCCAACTCGTCTAGCTCAAGCTCGATAAAGTTGTACGGCGCCCATGGTCCGCTGTAATCAAAGGTGAAGTTGCCGTCAAAAAGGGCTGCCACCCGATGAACCCTCTCCTCAAAAAGCACTTCCTTCCCTTTCTCAACGAGAAAAACCCCGTTCATGACCATCTTCTCGTGGGTCGGCGGATTGACCTTGCCATCCAGCGTGTAAATGCTGAGCACCTTCAGCACCCTCTCGGCATGTCTTTCCCTCTCCCGATTGAGCCTGTTTTCAAACAGGCGGCCGAGCTCGATCTTTTCCCCTTGGGTCGGCTGACGGGATCGGCCGAAGATCGTGTCGCGGAAATCACGCAGCTCCTTATCTCTATTGACAAAGTATTCAAAGATGTTGTCCACGTCCCACAGGATCTTTAAACCCATCTCCACCTTATTGCAGAGCCGGTTTAGCTCTTCATCAATTTCGGGGTAGTTCACTTCAAGGAGCCTACGGATCTCCCTGGCGCTTCGAACAATGTGACCGAAGGCCATCGGAATAATAGTGAAATCTTGAATCGCCTCCTTGATCACCTGGTGGTGAAAGGCGAGGCTATCTCTTAATGGTTTTATCCTCGTCAGCGGATGGTCGCTCACTAGGGCGGCGATGTTCTTGAAGCCGATAGTGTAAACCTGAGCCCTCCTGAGGCCGACCTGCCTGTGCGACGGCAGACAGGTCGGTCCCAGGTTCTTGTCGCCTTCTGTCCGTACGATCCCGTAGAAATACTTCCCCTTAGGGATGTATGTAGCAATATGTTCCACGGTGCCTTTCATCCGTTAAGCCGCCTTCCCGCGCACCCCTTCTCCTTTTTCCTCTTTTGCCCCATCTTCCTCGCCAAGGATCTCAAAAAGCTCGATGCGTCTCGCAAAGCTGAAAGGAACCCACGGCCCATCCACCTTAATGGCGTAATCTTCGCCCAGGAGGTCCGCTACCTTTCGGGCCGCAGCGTCAAAATCGCTCCGGCGATCTTTGCTGACCAAAAAGGAGCCAAGCATGACCACCTTCTCCTCGGTGAGCTGCTTGATCTCCACCTCCTCTGTGGAATCTTGCAGCATTCTAATAACTTTTTCCGTAATCTCCCCTCTCATCTCGTTCAGCCTGTCATAGGTGAGAGCGCCGACATCGATCTGCTGCTGACGTGTAAGGGAAGCAGAGTTTCTGAGGAGCCTGGCACGCAGATTTTTAAGCTCGCGACTTTTCTCCACCACATACTCGTAGACGTTCTCTACAGTCCAGAAAATCTTTAGTCCCATCTCCACCTTTCCTTGCAACCTGCCGAGTTCCCTTTTGATCTCATCGTAGTTGGCCTGCAGCAGCTTCCTGACCCGATCCGCATCCGCAGCCACTTGACCGAATTTTGCCGGAATGGTGGTGCACTGCTCGGCAACACTTCTGATCGTAAGATGATACGGGGAGAGATTCTTTCTCAGGAACTTGATTTCCGTAACCGGGTGGTCGCTTACGACCGCGGCGATATCTTGGTAACGAATCGAGTAGACCCTCCCACCCTCCAGGCCGATCGGGCCAAACTCACGCCCTCTATCCGAGAGAACGATCGCGTAGAGAAACTTCCCTTGCAACCTCTTCTCTTCCTCATCCAGCACCGCGTCTTGAGTCCCCATCTCCGTCATTGCTCATCCACTCCCACTTCTCACCATCACAGCGCTTTCTACCTCATCCCTAAGGAATGAATAGATTCGGTCCTCTTCGAGCCAGGGATTATTTTCACAGTAAGCCTCCAGTATCTCGTAGGCCCGGGCAACGTTTCTGAAGCGCTCCTCCGCCCCTGGGTCATCGGGATTCCTGTCCGGGTGATGCATGAGGCTTAGCCTCCTGTAGGAGGCCTTGATCTCCTCAAGGGAGCTCCTTTCCGCTAACCCCAGAGCCTTCCTGGCT
>JACPSE010000167.1 GCA_016193465.1 Deltaproteobacteria bacterium | reverse complement strand
TCCGCGGCATGCCGCTAGCTGAGCCGAAGGCGGCAAAATTCTAGGGGTGACAGACAATTAACTGGAGAATAGTAAATCTAGCCTACCGGCAGGGGATTCTCATTCCTCTCTTCTCCAGCGTAATTGCCGGATCTTTGATCGTGACACCGATCTTGGTCGTCTTGTTCGGTAGCGTCACCACGACCAGGCTGGGCGCCGCCGCGGGCTTTACAGTCCAGAACTACTTCCGCGTCTTCACCGATCCCGAAATCCTACCGATGATTTATAACTCCCTTATCTATGCGGCAGGCTCCGCTGCCCTGGGCACCGGGCTCGGCGCAATGCTTGCCTGGATTGTGGCGCGGACCAATACGCCCGGGAAGGCGTTGGTGGAACTGATGCCGCTATACCCCATACTCATGCCGCCGATCATGAAGAACATCGCATGGATTCTCTTGCTGGCGCCGAAATCGGGCATTTTAAACAGCTTTCTGCACCAAAGCCTGGGGATACAAGAACCGGTTTTTAACGCTTTTTCTCTTGCCGCCATGATCTGGGTTTTCGGCCTCGCCTGCGTCCCGCTGGGCTACTTGTTCTTGCTGCCCGTCTTTCTATCTTTCGACCCCTCCCTGGAGGAGAGCGCCTACATTGCCGGCAGCAAGCCGATCCATACGACGCTCCGTATTACCTTCCCCCTTGCAGTGCCCGCTTTTCTGTCGGCCTTCGTATTAAACTTCCTAAGGGGACTCCGCTCCTTCGAGACCCCGGTTCTCCAGGGCAGCCCCGGTGGAATCAACGTCTTTGTAGGCAAGGTTTACGACTCCATGTCCATTGAGTACAATCCCGGCCTGGCCACGGCCTATAGCTCCGTGTTGATCGTGGTCTCAATCCTGGCGCTGCTGTTCTATGTCAGGGCGACGCGCTTTTCCGAGCGCTATGCCACCATTACGGGCAAGGGCTACAGGGTCAAAGTGATCGATATAGGAAATTGGAAATACGCTACTTTCGCGGCGGTCTTCGCCTACTTCCTGGTCGGAATAGTCATCCCCTTTGTGGTTCTGATAGTTGTCTCTTTGATCCCCTATTATGACTACGATACCTTCATCGGGTTCCCCACCAATATAGTTTTGTCGAACTACCGCAGGGTGATACATCACCCCAGCTTCGTGAGCGGTCTTTACAATTCCCTGGCGCTTTCCACTATTATAGCCGTTGTTACCGTGCTGGCCGGAATCGTCATGGCCTTCACCATATACAGAACCAAGGTTTACGGCAGCAAGGTTTTTGAATTCATCGGAACGATGCCTCTTGCCTTCCCACCTCTGGTTCTCTCGCTGGGATTGGTTATCGCAATGATCGGCACTCCTTTATACAACACCCTGTGGGCCCTTGGGGCAGGACTCTTTGTCGCCTATTTCCCCTACGCGCTGAGAAACGCTTCCGGGGCCATTGTCAATATCCATAAAGAGCTCGACGAGGCCGCCTGGGTTCACGGCGCCAGATGGAGGCATGTCTTTTTTAAAGTGACTCTTCCCCTCTTGAAGCCTACGGTCGCGGGCGCGCTCTTCTACATTTTCATCGAGGCCGTCCGGAATATCGATGTCGCTGTTCTGCTTGTCGCTCCCGGAAACGAGTATGGCCCGGTCACGCTTTTCGAGTACTTTAGAGTGGGGCAGTGGGCGGAGGCGGCAGCGGGCGGAGTGATTTATCTTATCATTTTGATTTTGGCCGTTTCCGTTGCTAAGCTCGTGTTTAAGATTAAATTTAGCCTCTGAGCCGGGGCGTCCACTGATAGGGCTTGCAACTCACTGTGCCTCACCGGTAGAATCCCTGGTGCAGCTTGCTATGGCTGAGGGCTTGATAGCAGAGACCCAATGAGAGACACACTCAATAAAAAGGGGGTTACGGTTATGGCGAAGAAAATCTTAACGGCTGCGGCGGTTTTTATCCTCTCCTTTGTGCTGGTGTCTGGAGGCGCTGTTTTGGCTGCGTCCGCGGCGGAAGACACATACAATAAGGTCACTAGCGCCCTTTACGAGAAGGCGAAGCAGGAGGGCGCATTGACCATATACTCGGTTTGGGATGTCGAGCACCTCGTTGCTATCCTGGGCGCCTTTTCCAAGCGCTATCCGGGGATCAAGACGAATTACTGGCAGGGAAGGAACCCGGAGATCGTCACAAGGGTGATAACGGAGTTCCGGGCGGGCCAGGGAACCGTGGACGCGATCCTTTCCGATAACGCCCCGCCGGTGATCAGGGCTGCGGGAGCGATCATGCCCTACGAAACAGTGCAGAAGGATTTCCTGGTTTTGCATGACCCGACCATGCCTGTCGTCAGCCTGCAGATTCAGGCGCTGGTGTACAATACAAAAAAGATGAAGCCCGAGGATCTGCCGAAGAGCTGGGAGGATGTCGCCAATCCCAAGTATAAAGGCAATATAGCCTTGGATGATCCCATGAGATCGGGACCGTTGAGTACCCAGCTCGCTGCTCTCAAGGGTCTCTGGAAAGATGATGCGCGGTGGGCGCGCTTCGTCAAGGGACTTAAGGCGCTTAACGTGCCTGTTCACAAAAGCACCAGTGCTATGTTTAGGCTGGTTGTTTCAGGCGAATACGGCATAGCCATGCCGGCCCTGCTGCACGATGCTTTGAGCGAAAAGGAGGAAAAGGGTGCGCCTGTCGAGGTAATCAAGACGAGCGCCCCTATAGTTTTCCCGCGCTTTGCGGGGATCTACGCCAAGGCGCCGCATCCGAACGCGGCGAAGCTGCTTGGCGAATGGCTCATTTCTACCCAAGGACAGGCGGCTCTAGACTCTGTCGGCAGGGAAGCATCCCGGAAGGGCTTCCAGTCGAAAACTTCCATCGAGGCTGTTTACCCGGCGAGCATTAAGCCGATCGCGGTGCATGACAAAGTCTTCCTCGAGGATCCAAAAAAATGGCTGGACACGAACGTGAAGCCACTCTGGGGAGGGTAAGAGATTGCATCAGCCGGCCCGCTGATGCCCGGTACGAAGAAGGGGGTGTTCTATGGCTGAGCGAGCATGGGAGCGTTTTCTTACCGAGCAGGATCGCGCGCATGTGGCGATGAGGCCGCCCAAGTCTGTTGGCTTTGGCAAAAGGCCTGCTCTGCTTCTCATCGACCTCTACCGATGGGTCTTTGGTGACAAACCGCAGCCTATATTGGAGGCGACAAAAAGCTGGCCTGGGAGCTGCGGCCTGGCAGCGTGGAATGCGGTCCCACATATCCAGACGCTGCTTCGAACGGCCAGGGAGATAGGCGTCCCTATTATTCATATGACGGGATTGGCTGGGGCGGGAGTAAATGAATGGTCCTTCAGACGGGATGGGAGCCCGAGTCAGTTGAGCCCTGAGGCCCAGGAGCGCCGCAGGCGGAGGTATGATATCGTTGATGAAGTGGAGCCGCTCCCTGGAGAGGCGGTCTTGCGCAAATCATCTCCCAGCGCTTTCTGGGGCACTCCCCTGGTGGGGCACCTGAACCAGTTGGGCATCGACACCATCATCACCTGCGGCGAGAGCACCAGTGGCTGTGTGCGGGCGAGCGTGGTTGATGGCTGCACTTATCGTTACCGCATGATCGTCGTGGAGGAATGCGTATTTGATCGCCACGAGGCGTGCCACGCCATCAATCTCTTCGACATGAATCAAAAATACGCCGACGTGCTGCCGCTTGCCGAAGTGGTGAAGTTTCTGCGCTCCTGGCGCGCCGAGCAGCCGGCGCGGCTTTAGCGGCACGGCTCCGTGGGCGGGGAAGAAACATGATAGAGACAAGAGGGTTGACCGGGGCCGAGACATTGATCCGCGTCCTGGGCGGAATGGGTGTAGAGCGCATCTTTGCCTCCCCTGGATCGGAATGGACTCCTGTATGGGAAGCTCTGGCTGAACCTAAAAGCGAGAGTATTCCTCTCTATATGACCTCCCGCCATGAGGAGATCGCTGTGGGGATGGCGAGCGGCTATGCCAAAGCCACCGGCAAACTCCCGGCAGTAATGATTCATACGACTGTCGGCTCCCTGCATGCAACGATGGCGCTTCGGGGGGCGCTGCACGAACAGATCCCCATGGTGGTTTTATCCGGCGAATCTGTCGGTTTCGGAGAAGAGGAGGGGCCGGATGTCGGCGGACAGTGGCTTGGCCATCTGGCCGACATTGGAGGCCCCGCTCGTTTGGTGGAGCGCTGCGTCAAGTGGAGCTTTGGAGTCAACGCGAAGGCCATTTTGCCTGCGACCATTCAGCGCGCGTGCCGGCTGGCGATGGCGGCTCCGAAAGGGCCGGCTTTTATCTCCGTCCCTATGGAGTATCTTTTCGACAGGATGACGAAGAATCCGCCTTCTGACGCAGGCTCAGCTCCGGCGCCCACCGCTGATCCGGCCGGGATCGAAGAATTGGCGGATCTGCTCGCGGAGGCAAGAAATCCGATCATAGTTTCGGAAGAAGCCGGTCGCAGCCCTTCCATAGTTGAGCGGATCGTTGAGCTAGCCGAACTGCTCGGCGCGCCTGTCGTTGAGACACGCAGCACGGGCTATTTGAACTTTCCACGAAATCACCCCTTGCACGGCGGCCATGAACCCCGGGAGTACCTGCAAGAGGCCGATGTTGTCTTCTTTTTGGGCGCCTTAGCTCCCTGGCACCCCGCCTCTAGAGGGCCGCTCCCCGGAACGAAAGTGGCAGTCCTCGACGAAAATCCCTTACGAGCAGAGCTGCCCTATTGGGGATTCCAGGCGGATCTTTGCCTGACAGGGGAGATTGAAAGCTCTCTGGAGCAGCTCCTTCATAATCTCAAACGACGCTTTTCCAAAGGAGGGGGTGAGTCCAGCCAGCGGGCGGAGAAATGGCGCAAACGTTTTGAGGAAAGAAAGCGCAAATGGAAAGAAGAGGCTCTGCGTCTCAAAGAGAAAATACCCATCGACACCCGCTGGGTCACTTATGAGCTCAACCAGATCCTTCCGCAAGACGCCATGATCGTCGACGAAACTATCACCCACAGGCTCGCGGTCCACTGCTATCTCGATGCAGTTGGGCCGGGCTCTTTTTTTTCTGGCTCCATCGGCGGCCTGGGCACCGGTCTGGCGACGGCTCTCGGGGTCAAGGCGGCATTTCCCAAACGGCCGGTCATCTGCCTGATAGGCGATGGCTCGTTCAATTACAATCCCGCGCTGGCCGCACTGGGCGTTTGCCAGGAGCACCAATTGCCTATCCTGATTGTCCTCTTCAACAATCTCGGCTATCTCTCGCAGAAATCCGGCGTGCCGCGTTACTTCCCTGATGGCTGGGCAGTGCGGACAAAAAACTTCGTCGGCACCTCGATTGCTCCAAGCCCGGACTATGGGACCATCGCGCCCGCCTTTGACGGCTACGGAGAGAAGGTCGAAAAGCCAGGCGAAGTGCGCGGCGCGCTGCAACGCGGACTGAAGGCTATCGCTGGCGGCCAGGTAGCGCTGCTTGATATTCGCCTGGAGCCCGTGACCCAAACCGAGAAGAGGCTGGATAAGTAGGGGGTAGATATATGGCACGCAGCGAAAGATCCGGAAGGCTGACTCGTACATACAAGCTTGATGGCAAGCCCTACGCCGACACGGTAAGAAAGGCCGGTAAGGCAGCGGATCGCCTTCTGCAACGCTACGGAGAGCCTGTCATATCGCTGGCGGAATTGCGCAATCGGGTTGACAAGGAGCTCGGGAGCGCGTCGCTAACAGAGCTTATCGTGAGAGAGCGCGAAGCCGGATGGTAAATGGCGGTCTTTTACCTTGATACCTCGGCGCTCGTTAAGCGTTACCGCACTGAGCAGGGAACTGAGGTTGTCGAGGAGCTTCTAGCTAATCCTTCCCCGGACGACAGGTTCTTCATTTGTTTCCTCTCCATTATTGAAATGACCTCAGGAGTCCTTAGGCTGGCGCGAGGCGGCCAGCTTCGTGAGGACACGGCCAATCGAATTCTGGCCAGACTTCGCCTTGACGTGCGAGAACTCTTGAGAGCTTGGCCGCTGAATGAACAGGTTGCCGCTGATGCTGTGACGGTGGCTGAGCGACACACGCTGAGGTCCGGAGACGCGATTCATTTAGCAGCAGCGCAGCTGGCGCTCAGCAGGCAACGCCGCCGGAGGTTCAGCGAGAAGAGATAGAGAAGCTAACCGTGCAGGTAACACAGCTCCAGGAGAGCGTAAAAAGATTAGAAGCGCGTGTCGATGAGTTGTATAAGTGGACACTCCATCCATCGAGGAAAGGATGATTTGAGAGGAGGGTCGAGGGTCTGTCGATTCTCAATTTTCTGCTTGACCTCTAACTCCTCCCACAGGTAGCCGGGAACGATTTGGGGCCCTGTTCAGTTCTAAATGTAACCGGGGTATATTAGCCGGCCAGGGGGGATCTATGAAGAAGACAAATCTAATAAAGTCTCTGACTGTCGTCTTTCTTGCCTTCGGAGGGATAGCCTACGCGGCGGAGCGCGGCAGCAAAGGAACACAGACCGCCAAAGCCGTTTTTGCCGGCGGCTGTTTCTGGTCCGTGGAGCGCTTCTTCGACAAGGTCGATGGGGTTATTTCGACTGTCTCCGGATTTACCGGCGGCACTAAGAAAAACCCAACCTACGAGCAGGTCGTCGCCGGCGGCACCGGCCACACCGAGGCGGTGCAGGCGACCTACGATCCGAAAAAGGTCAGTTATGAGAAACTCCTCGAAGTCTTCTGGCGCAATATCGACCCGCTCACGCCCAACGGTCAGTTCTGCGACTTCGGCGAACAGTATCGAACGGCGATCTTCTATAATGACGAAACGCAGAAGGGCCTCGCGGACAGATCCAAGAAAACCCTGCAGGGCCGCTTCAAAAAGCCGATCGTGACCCAGATTGTCGCGGCATCAGAGTTCTATCCGGCCGAGGACTATCATCAGGACTTCCATCTGAAAAGCCCGTTGCGCTATGAGCGCTACCGCATCGCCTGCGGTCGCGACCAGCAGCTCGAAAAAATTTGGGGGGCGGGACGGAAGTAGGAAAAGCCGCCCCCTATCGCTCTCTTCGAGCCGCAGCCAGCTCTGTCGAAGCTCCAAATTGCATTCCACAAACGGGAAAGGTAAGGTAGCCTCTCGTCTCATTTCAAACGGAGTGCCGAACGGGAGGGCACAAGCGGGATGCTGAACTTTGACATAACCTCAAAAGAATTCTGGGACCCGCAGGCAACACGGAAAGAGCTCTTGCGGGTATTTGAAGTCTGTCATGGGTGCACGCTCTGCCATACCCTCTGTCCCTCTTTTGTGAGCCTGTTCCAATTGGTGGATGAAAACTTCGGCGAGGTGGACACCCTCAAGGATGAGCAGGTGAAGCATGTCGTCGATCAATGCTACCAGTGCAAGCTTTGCTACCCCATCTGCCCGTATGTTCCTCCTCACGAGTGGGAGATCGATTTCCCGCGGACGATGATGCGGGCCAACCTGGTGGCCGCCAGGCAAAGGGGAGCCTGCCTCGCCGACAGATTATTCGGAGATACGGATCTGGTGGGAAGCCTGGCCAGTTGGGCGGCCCCCCTCGTCAACTGGGCGAATCAGAATCCCTCTCTGCGCG
>JACPSE010000037.1 GCA_016193465.1 Deltaproteobacteria bacterium | reverse complement strand
TCCGAATAATTCTTCACCATCTCCTTACAAGCCAAAAGTATCGCCGCATGCTGCTCCTCCTGCACCCCCATCTCCCACCAAAAATCCCTCAATTCCGGCTGATGCAAAAAAAGATGGGAAAAACGAAAATAGACCTTTGATGCCAGCCGCTCTATCTCCGCAAAACCCTCCAGGGGATCAAAGATTGCTCCCTTGCTCATTTTGAATCGCTCTTTTTTTGAACAATTCCTTATATCCTCTGCATATTTAGTTTTCAAGCCGGACGATATCACGGTCCGCCCATTCCTGAAAATAGGAAAGCCCTAATCTTTTTTCTCAAATTTAGCTCTAATCGCCCTCTTGGGAGTCCTGGACAAAAAGCAACTAATGGCATAAATATTGCGTTTGCCACCAAGCCCCAGGATATCTCTATGCCCTACGCAGATCTGCGCGTATTTCTCACCAAGCTGGAGGCTTGCGGAAAACTCCGCAGGATCCCCAAGCCAGTAGACAAGGATTGGGAGATTGCCGCAGTATCCAAGATCGCCTTTGAGAGGATTCCCGAGCCTCGCCGCCCGGCGCTTTTTTTTGAGCGCGTTCAAGGCTTCGACATCCCGGTGGTCACAGGCGTACTGGGGGCCTCGCGCTCGATCTATTGCCTTGCCCTGGAATGCGATCCCGACGAGGTGCAGGAAAAGTGGGGTGAGGCAGAGCTTCATCCGATTCCCCCACGACTGATCTCCGATGGTCCGGTCCACGAGATAGTCTCGCTTCAAGAAAAGGCGGATGTCACTTTTCTCCCTGTTCCCACCTGGACTGTGGAGAAGGACCCCGCACCTTACATCACTTCCGGCTATATCATCACCGCGGATCCGGAATCCCGCAGAAGAAACGTCGGGACCTATCGGCTCCAGCTCAAGGGTCCGCGAAAACTTGGCCTCTTCATCAATTATCTCCAGGGCGGCAGGCACCACGTCGAGAAGAACAACAAGTTGAAGCAGCCAACGCCGGTCGCCGTTGTGATCGGCGCCGATCCAGTGATCGGTCTCGTATCCGTATCGCGCCTGCCACAGGATATGGATGAGCTAGCCGTAGCCGGCGGTCTGAGAGGGCAAGCAGTTGATGTGGTCCGCTGTGTGACTGTTGACCTGGAGGTGCCGGCTACGGCAGAAATTGTGGTTGAGGGCGTTATAAAACCGAACGAGTTCGAAAGCGAAGGGCCTTTTGGCGAATACACCGGCTACATGGGACCAAAGGCGATGTCCTATATTCTGGATGTCCAGTGTATCACCCACAGGAACCGGCCCATCTTCCAGGCATTCCACAGTCAAATGCCTCCGAGCGAGTCGAGCTGCATCCGCTCGATCGGCAGGGAAGCCACCCTCTACAAGCATCTCGCCGAGGACCTCGGCCTTCCGGTCTGCGGCGTCCACCTTCTCGAGTCCGGCGGCGCCGCAGCTTATCTTGTCATCTCGCTCAAGAAAACCCATCCGGTCCAGCCGCGCACCGTCATGTGCGGGGCCTGGAGTTTTGCGCCGCAGTTCGGCAAGATCACGGTGGTCGTGGATGACGACATTGACATCCGCGATGTCAACGCGGTCAATTGGGCGCTCTCTTTCCGCGTCCAGCCTGAGAGAGACGTTGTGATCATGCCGGGCATGGCCGCGGTCTCGCTCGATCCTTCTCAAGCGCCGGTCGATGTCCCGCAAGAAGATCTGTCACGGCGCGTTTCTTCAAAGATTGGTATCGACGCCACGCGAAAGCACGCCTTCCCTGATGTCGCCGTGCCGCCGAAAGAGCATCTGGAGTTGGTGCGGAAGAACTGGCAAAGCTACGGATTTCCCGAGGGCATCCTGTGAAGTGCTGTACCGACGTCGGAGGCACTTTCACCGATTGTCTGGTCCTTGACGATCAAGGCGAGGTCCACGCATTCAAGTCGCCGACCACGCCTGAAGACCCTACGCTCGGCCTGACCAACGCCCTGCGCAAAGCCGCACGCTTTTTCCACATGGAGCTACCCAAGTTCATGTCCAACGTGCACCTGCTTATCGCCCACGGCACGACGCTTTCCACCAATGCCCTGTTAACCGGCAAGATCGCCAAAGTCGGGCTTCTGACTACCAAAAATTTCCGCGACACCATCGAGATTCGCCGCGGCTACAAGAACATCAGGACCTCGCGCTTCAACGTTTTCGTGCCGCCATACCAACCCCTTGTCCCGCGCTATTTGCGCCTGCCGGTCGAAGAGAGAACCCTTTACACAGGCGAGATCCTAAAGCCGCTGAAGGAAGAAGACGTTTATAGCGCTATCCGGAAGTTCAAGGAAGCAGAGGTGGAGGCTATAGCCATCTGCTTCCTCCACAGCTACGTCAATGCGACCCATGAAAAGCGCGCCCTGGAGATCTGCCGGCGGGAGATGAACGGCGCCTATGTGACCGCCTCCCACGAGGTGCTTCCGGTCTACCGCGAATATGAGCGCTTCAGCACGACCGTGGTGAGCGCGGCCGTGGGCCCCATCACCGCGCATTATTTAAGGGCCTTGGAGGAGCGGCTGAGAGATATCGGTTTCAAAGGGACGCTTTACATGGTCCAGGGCGGAGGGCTGGTTCAATCCGTCGAGGAATCGGCGCGCCGGGCAGTCTCCCTCATTGGCTCAGGGCCGGCTGCCGCTCCCTCCGGAGCTATCCGCTTGGGGCAGTGCATCAACAGCAACAAATTGTTCTCGGTGGATATGGGTGGCACCAGCTACGATGTGTGTCTGGTCCGTGACGGAGAGATCCCGACGACGGATTACAACTGGGTGGGCGACGAACGGATCGCCATGAAGATGGTCGATGTCCCCAGTATCGGCGCTGGAGGCGGGAGCATTGCCTGGATCAATTCTCTGGGACTCCTGCAGGTCGGACCGCAAAGCGCTGGCGCCGATCCCGGACCTGCCTGCTACGGGAAGGGAGGCACGCAGCCCACGGTGACGGACGCGGACTTGATTTTAGGCCATGTCCCCGCGGACTACTTTCTCGGAGGCGAAATCTCCCTGAAAACCGATCTGGCTGAAGAGGCGATCCGCTCGGTGGCCGACCCTCTAGGGATCGATCTCCCAACCGCGGCCATGACCATCTTTACCACAGTGAACTCCCTGATGGCTGATGAGATGACCGAGATCTCCACCAAGCGGGGTTATGACGTGCGCGATTTTGTCCTGGTCGTGGGCGGCGGCGCCGGGCCGGTCCACGGCGCCTACCTGGCGGATCTGCTCGAGATCCCGACCGTCATCATCCCGCGCTACGCAGCTACTTACAGCGCCTTCGGCATGCTCAACATGGAGGTGGGGCGGGACTTTGCCCGCTCGCTGATTTCCCGCAAGAGCCTTCTAGATTTAGAGCGCGTTAACCAACTCTTCACAGAGATGGAGATAGAGGCGCGCCGGGTTCTGGGCGAAATTGGCGTTTCTGCCCAACAGGCCACGCTTAGGCGCTCGATGGAGATGCGCTATGTGGGCCAATTCCATGAGGTGGAAGTAACCGAGGTGCCTTTAGGAAAAATCGGTCCCAAAGAGCTCGACGAGATCACGGAGGCTTTTCACCGGCGCCATAAAGAGCTCTTTACTTTCGACATGACTGAGCGCGAGGTCGAGTTTCTAAATGTGCGGCTCAAAGCCACGGCGCGCCAGGAGCCCCTGAGACTGGCCGAGATCCCCCGGGCAAATGGCAATGCAGATCAGGCCCTCAAGCGCCATCGCCCGGTCCTCTGGAGCCTCCCGAAGGGGTATGAACAAACCCCTGTCTACGATGGCACACGATTGGCTTGGGGTCATAGAGTCGCCGGCCCGGCGATCATCGAGGAGCCTGCGACTACGGTGGTTATCCCTGGATCGTATGTGTGTACCGTGGACAGCGTGAAAAACTACATTCTCTCGCGGAGGTAAATAACATGGCTCCTGGCCGAGTGGATCCCATGACTCTCTCTACCGTGTGGCACTCCTTCCAGAGCATCTGCAAGGAGATGCGCCATGTGATCGACCGGACCTCGCAGAACTACCTGATTGCCCAGCTCCACGATGTCTCGGTCGGGATCTGGGACGGCACGGGACGAACCGTAGCCATACCTATCGGTCTCTCGGTCCAGTATCTCGGTGGAAAGCTCTCGGTCGAATATGTTCTCAACAAGTTCAAGGGAGACTTGGACCCTGGCGACGTGATCCTGGTAAACGATCCCTACCACGGCTACTGCTGCCATCTGCCGGATTGGGGTTTTTACCGCCCAATCTTTTACCGCGGCGAACTCCTCTTCTTTACTCTCTGCCGGGCCCATCAGATGGACACCGGCGGCTCTTACCCTGGAGGCTACTTCCCCAACGCTTACGACATACACGCCGAGGGGTTCTGCATTCCGGGCATCAAAGTGATGGAGGGAGACAAAGAACGGGAAGATGTGATGGAGTTGATCCTCAACAATGTGCGCTGGCCTCAAGGAACGCGCATCGACAACTACGCCCAGATCGCCGCCACTCGCGTATGCGAGCATCGCATCATCGCCCTGCTCGACAAGTACGGCAAGGAGACCGTGCTGGGCTGCATGGAGGAGATGATGGATCGGACGGAGAAGGCCGTGCGGGCCGCCATTGAAAAGATTCCCGACGGCACCTACTACGGTGAGTCTGCCACAGATGACGACGGCACTGAGCTGGACGTACCTGTCTGGGTGCGCTGTGAAGTCACCGTGAAAGGAGACACGCTTAAGGTCGATTTTTCCAAGAGCGATAATCAACGTAAAGGGTTTGTCAATTGCGTCTTCAATTCCACGTACAGCAACGCCCTCTCGGCGCTCTTCATGTTCCTGAATCCCGCTCTCGGTGAATACCACAACGAGGGGAGTTTGCGCCCCATTACGATCTACGCCCCGCCTGGTTCCGTGCTCAATGCCCAGTATCCGGCGACCGTCGGCGCTTCGCCGGTAAGCATGGGGCATCAGATCATCGAGGCGGTTGTGAGCGCCATGTCCCAAGCCGTCCCCAACAAGGCCATCGGCTGTTGGGGAAAACGCTACGGCCATTACATTTTCGGCCATGATCCTCGCACAAAGGAAAAATATGTAGTCACCACCTTTGACATGGATGGCGGGGCCGGCGCCGTCAGGGGATTTGACGGCTACGAGGGGGCTACTTCCATTGGCACGCTTGGAGAAGTGAACAAGGGAAATGTCGAGGAGGTGGAGATGCGCTTCCCCTGGAGAACCGTGCGTTGGGAGTTTGCCACGGACACAGCCGGGGCCGGAAAATGGCGCGGCGCCTCCGGCATCCACTGGGAAGTGGAAAATGTCGGCGGAGATGCCGGAATCGCCACCGGCAGCTCGGACGGCGAGGTGGTAAGGGCGCCGGGAGCTCTCGGCGGCGAGCCCACGCCGAATTCCCGCTCTTTTTTGACACGCGACGGGAAAACCGAGAGGATCCGGGGGCACCGCCTCTACCAGCTCAAACCGGGCGATGTCATTCTGAAAATCACCGGCGGGGGGGCTGGAGTGGAAAAGCCGGCAGAGCGGGAGCCGGAAAAGGTCAGGATGGACGTGATTAAGGAATTTATTTCTATCGATAAGGCGCGGGAGAGCTATAAGGTAGTTATTGATCCCAAGACACTGGAGATCGACAAGAAAAAAACCGCCCAGCTCCGCTCCCAGGGGGAGCAGCGATGAGTGCTGGTTGGGAGGCGGGGGTGAACTGGGGACTGTTGATTCTCCGCCTGGGGGTCGGACTGATCTTCATCACCCACGGCTATCCTAAAATGGCCGGCAAAGGAACCGATCCCAAGGTCAACCGTCAAGGGCTGGAAAACAGTATCCGCCGATTGGGACTTCCCTTCCCGCACGAGATGGCTATCGTCGTTGGAACGATCCAGTTCGTCGGCGGGCTGATGCTCTGGCTCGGACTCGGCACCCGGCTGGCCGCTTTCTCGCTCGCGGTCATCATGCTCGTGGCCGCTACCAGAAATTTCGTCGAGAAGCAATTTCTCGGCAGCGCGGACTGGCCTTTTTCCCTCCTGACCTCGCTCCTCGCCCTGCTCCTTACCGGAGGCGGCACCCTCAGTTTAGATTGGCTTCTATTCTAACCTTCAACAGATCGTTGTTCGTGGCCGTGGCTCATGTTTTATCGTTTCTCGTGCAAGGCATGGTAGACCCCGGCTCTTGCAACAGTCCTTCATCCCACGGTTGGTTATTCCCATCCTGCGATCATGCCAAGCAAATCGCAGACGCGATTGGAATATCCCCATTCATTGTCATACCAACTGAGGCATTTGAGATACCGGCCGTCGGTAACACTGGTAAACCCCGCGTC